>WRKH01000311.1 GCA_009778175.1 Turicibacter sp. | reverse complement strand
GTTAGCGTAGTTTAACAGCTCTCTTCCCGAAACCGTATGGCTAGGATGATTCCTAGATGGGTGCAATTCCCCAACGATAACGCTAAAATTGCCCAGTCCACGTATCATATTAAATACATCGTTTGTAGTAGTTAGGTTGTTTCCTGGGGTGGGGTCTGTTCCGATTATCGGCTTACTTGGGTCTGGAAAATCCCCCACTGACGTGTCCTCAGGCTTGTTTTGGCTAATTGTAATGTTGTTAGTGTGCCAACCAGTAGGTGGTCTAGTTGTTGAAAATGATGTTGCTGTGTTCATATAAGTTATCCTCCTACCAAACTACCCAGCTAACTGTATTATAGAGTTCTGAGAGTTCATTTGTCCAATTTACGCTACCGTTTAATATTCTGATTGGGTTAGAACTACCTGTTCTAAAAATTAGCCGTGCAGTTACATCAACCCCCACATCTAGGGAGAAAGTAACTAATTGCACACCGCCTGAAAAAGCCGTTAAAAATACACGTTCCCCAGGGCTATCGACCCAAACACCATTGTTGTTTAACACTTGAAATTGAACATTAAAAGCTGCACTTTGGGGCGGATTAGCGGCTAGATAGAAGAAACGTACATCTACTAATCCAGTATGTGAAGAGAAATGTGGTGTTGTAAACGGATTACCTGTGGTAAAGCCTGTGCCAGCTTGTATAGTGCTATTAGCGTTAGAAAATGGAGTTAGCAATGGATTTACTGACCATCTCGCAAAGTAGGTAGTATTTTCGAGTGGTACAATGGTATTATTCGTTACCGCTATACCCCCTGTTTCGGCAGTAAACCAACCCTCGAAATTATGACCTGCTCTTAGGGGAGTTGGTATTGGTCCAATAACTTGTCCAGCCGTTCTCGTAAGCGTGGCAGGGCTGACAGTACCGCCCATGGGATTAAACGATATTGTAACATTAACAACAGGCGGTGGGGGTGGCAACGGTGCTGGCGGAGCAGTATCTGGTCGTGCAAAGAATCTTAATTCCACGTTGGAAAAAGAACCGTACCAAGAACTGACCCTAGCTCCATAGGGTTCACCACGGAACGCAATCGGCATAGTTACAGATGTCCAAGCAGGAACGTCATAAGCCAATCCCCAGTCATCGCCAAAAGCATTAGTTATAAAAACGTCAATCGTTCTCATAGCGGTAGGAAATGCGTGTGTTGCAAGCGTAACCTGTTCATGCTCTCTTGAAGTTTGCAAAAACCCACCACCTACAAAAACACTAAGTCCTAGTGCTGGTCTTGGCGATGACGCTTGCGGCACAGTCATAAAAACAGAACCAGTATTAAAAGTTGGCATAAATACAGGTGTTTCTTCTGTTTCAACTGTTTCAACGACTGCTGTTTCAACGGAAATGTTATAACTTGTCTGTCTATTTTCCATTATCCGTTGTAGTAAAGGCGAATGTTCGGCGGTCATTTCATTGTTTATAGCCACCAATTCCCAAAACGCCTCTTCGTTATCCACATATCTATAACCAATGAGTCCCCCATCCATGGAATACATCGATACTCGATTGGTTAGCGGATCGAAATTCGCCCAAAAAGGCGAACCATCAATCGCCGAGGTTAAAAGTTCGCTAATTTCCGCAACTTCCGAAACTTCGTAAACTTCAACCTCATAAACTTCCGTCTCATAGTTCGAGACCTCAAAGCCCTCGTAAAACGCTTCTGGGCTTTCGGCGGAGACGTTCGCTGGGAACATCGCCAACACCATGGCAAGCATTATGCCTGTCCACTTCCTTAATACCTTGCTCATTTTTATCTCTTTCTACTCCTGAGATTCGGAGACCCTTAGGGATTTTGATTTGTTAGAGGAGTAGCGTGAAATCCCTCTATTATATATATCGGCACTTTTGATGAAAAGTATTAGTTTTTTTGGAAAAATTTTGGAAATTTTTTTGGGAAATTTTTTCGAGGTGGGGAAATTTCCAGTAAAAGTCAGGGATTTGGCGTATTGAAATTTTTTTCGCTTAAATTTTCAAATATTAAAATTCCCCTCTTGACAAACCCAACCCACTCATCTATAATAAGAAAAGACTGACAACCGCAACCAACAACACAGTTGATATTCAGTTGATAATTCCGTGATATAATGAACATTGTCCCTGCGAGGGGCGGATTGCGAGAGCGTGAAAACGTGGAATTTGCCAAAAAAACAGGCAAATCGCCAAAAAACGGGCGGATTCTATCCGCCCCTACGAAAAAATCCGCAATTCTCAACAAATTCGCCAACAAAAAAGAGCGGGTCAAGGGGCGCGCTCCTTGCGGGGTGTGGGGCAGAGCCCCACGGTTTTATGTTTTAAGAAAGGGTGATTTAATGAGTTTACCAGCATTTTCCATACGGCGAGCGGTAACGACGGTCATGCTGACGCTGATCGTGGTCATTTTGGGCGTGGTGGCGCTGACCAACCTGCAACAGGAACTGATGCCCGAAATGAATTTGGGCATCGCCATCGTCTTTGCCACGTATGACGGCGCAGGCCCCGAGGAAATCGAAAGCCTTATCACGATTCCGCTCGAAAATGCACTCGGCACGGTCAGTAACCTGCTGAATATGAACACCACTTCCTCGGCTGGCACGGCGATCCTTGTGCTGGAATTCGAGGACGGCACCGATATGGACAACGCCGCCCTCAATATGAGGGAAAATATTGATATGTTTCGGCCGCTGCTGCCTGACGACGTGGAACCGCGCGTCATGCAAATCGACCCAAGCATCATGCAGAGTTTTGTCGTCGGCATCACGGGCGACTACGATATGGTGCGGCTGAAAAATGTCGTCGAGGACGTTGTCGTGCGGCGGATTGAGCGGCTCGAGGGCGTGGGGCAGGTCGCGGTCGGCGGCGGACTGGAACGTGAAATCAGCGTTGACCTCGATCCCATTATGCTGGCTGGATACGGCATAAATCCGCAACAAGTGGCGGGCCTGCTCATGCAGGAGAATATCAACCGCCCAGGCGGCCAGTTGCGGCAGGGCGAATCCGAGCTGCAGGTGCGGTCGGTCAACGAATTTCAAAATATCTTGGAAATCGAGAATCTGCCGATAATCACGCCCAGCGGCGGCGTTATAAGGCTTATGGACGTGGCGGAGGTTACGGACGGCTTTCGCACGGTGCAATCGTATTCCGTGATAAATGGGCAGCAGGGCGTTACAATCTCGATTACGCAACAGTCAACGGCGAATACGGTCGAGGTCGGAGAACGTGTAAATGCCGAGCTTGACAGGCTGCGCGCCGAGTTTCCGCATCTGCAATTTACCGTAATCTCGGACACGTCGCAATTCATTGTGCAGGCGCTTGACAATGTGTGGAATACGGCGTTTCAGGCGACTGCGTTCGCTATGTTGGTCTTGTTGCTTTTTCTCGGAAATGGGCGGTCGCCGTTGATAATCGGCGTGTCGATTCCTGTTTCGATTATTGCGAGCCTTGCACTCATGTATTTTGCTGGGCTTACGCTGAATATGGTCAGCTTGAACGCCCTTGTTATAGGCGTGGGAATGTTGGTTGACAATTCGATTGTTGTCCTAGAAAATATTTCTCGGTACATCGACCAGGGATTGCCGCCTGTCGAGGCGGCTAAAAAGGGTGCAAACGAGGTTGGTCTCTCGATTATGGCATCGACTATGACGACAATAGTCGTTTTCGTGCCTGTGCTGTTTGTGTCTGGGATTGCAGGGGAAATGTTTGGGCAACTGGGCTTGGTGCTGACGTTTGCGTTGCTGTCGTCCTTGGTGGTGGCGATGACATTTGTGCCAATGGCTTGTTCAAAATTTCTGAAAATGAAACCTCGGAACGCCGAAACAATTTCTCGGAACCCGCTCAAACGGCTGTGGGAGGCTTGGAATACGGCTTTTGAGCGGTTCACGGAGATTTATGGACGTGGGCTGACTTGGGCGTTGAAACATCGTGCGGTTGTGGTGGCGGCGTTCTTGATTTTCTTGGCTGGCTCTGGCTCGGTGGTCGGATTTATGGGAATGGAATTTATGGCGACCATGGATCAGGGCGAGATTAGTATCTCGGTGGACGCACCGCTTGGGGCGTTGTTGTCCGAGACGAGCCAGTTGACAGATACCGTTTTGGCACAAATCTCTGAAATGTCCGAGATTGAGAATATTTCCGTAACGGTGGGCAGTGCAGGCGGATTGGCGGCAATGTTCGGCGGCGGTGGCACAAATTCGGCGAACATTTCCATACAGCTGATTCCGCAAGTGGAGCGGCGCCCAATCGAGGAAGTCATGGAAGAAATGCGTGAGCGGACGGCGCTGATACCAGGTGCGGACATCACGGTTACGGCGTTTGACGGCATGGGCGGCATGATGGGCGGCGGCGGCAATGCGGTTAGTTTTTCCCTTTTCGGAGATAATCAAGTCCTGCTCGAACAGGCGGCGGATCAAGTCGTTTCTCTGATTTCGACTCTGCCAAATCTTCGGAACGCCGAGAGCTCGTTGCAGGCGGGGATTCCGCAGGCGCAGGTCGCAGTTGACAGGCAGCTTGCGAGCCATTTCGGATTACAAGCCTCCGCCGTGGCAAACACGGTGCAAATGGCGATTGCTGGCAACACGATAACGCAGCTCCGAGTGGACGGCACGGAGGTTGACATTGTCATGCGATACCAGCCAGAGCGGCTCACGCACATCACAGATTTGCAGAATTTGATGTTGGCGACACCGCTCGGCGCGAGTATTCCGTTGTCCGAGGTGGCGGCGGTTACGGTGGAGCAAGGGCCAGCGTCTATCACACGTGAGAATCAGCGGCCGTACATCACGATAAGTGCCGAGTTTGTGGACACGGATTTGAATACGATAACGCAAGAAATCTCGGAATTGTTAGACGCACACGCATTTTTGGGCGGCATAACCTATGAATTTGGCGGCGCATTTCAGATGATGATGGAGTCGTTTGAGTCCTTGGCGTTGGCGTTGGTTTTGGGATTTTTGCTGCTTTACATGGTCATTGCCTCGCAATTTGAGTCCTTGGCGTATCCGACGACAATAATTTTCTCGATACCGATAGCATGGACGGCAGGGCTGTTTGGGATTTTCCTCATGGGCGGAAATATCTCGGTGGTTTCGTTTATTGGGTTGATTTTGCTGATGGGGATAGTGGTCAACAATGCGATAATTTTGGTGGATTACATCAACATCAAGCGGACGGAGGGATTGCGGTCGTTCGAGGCGATAGTGGAGGCAGGGAAGGCGCGGTTGCGGCCGATTTTGATGACGACGATAACCACGGTTTTGGGCGTGATGCCGATGATGTTCTCGACGGCGGAGGGTGCGGAGATGCAGCAGCCGTTGGGTGCGATTATTGCGTTTGGGTTGTCGTTTTCTACCGTGATTACGCTCTTTTTGATACCTGTGTTGTATTCGGTTTTGCATGGGTTGCGGAAGAGGGTTTTTGGGGAGGAGAAAGGTTTGGAAGTTGCTGTAGTGGAGTAGGGATTTTTGTGGGATTTGGAGGAATTTTCTATAGAAAAAACCGCCCTGATTATGGGTGGTTTTTTTGTTGTCTATTGCCGCCAACCCCAGATATACTGCGGAGCATCAGATCCAGTATGCATTAACAAATCTATTATCGAAACCTGCGGCTCGAACGGCGGCTTTACTTGCGGATATTCTGGGTAGCCGCTGTAATCTTTCCAGTAAACCGCAACGCCGTTAGCGGCAAATTCCGCTTCGTCCAAATAATCCTTTGCGGCGGGCCCTGATAAATAATGTGCGTACCCTGCCGATTTTATCAGCGATAGCAATTTTTCGCCTTTCTGCCCATGGGACGGATAATCCGTGCTGTTCGCAAATGCCGTTTTTATGCCCAAAAATTCCGTTGCTATGTGCTTGGTCAAAAATTGGTTTAGCTCCGATAAATATTGCCAACGCCGCTCCATGTATATATGCTCGAAAAACGGCTTATATTTGCCAAAAAACGGTGCTTTGCGGTAGGCGTTCGTGATTTTGTTAAAATGCTCCTGTTGCCAATTCTTCCTGTCGCTAAATGTCATTTCGGCGATTGTCTTGCCTGTGCCACGCCCGCACGGCAATGTCAGCCAACTAAGCCCCTGCGGCGAATATATCACGTTCCGATTCCGAAAGTCGCCATGCGAAAATTCCACCTCATCGTAAAACAAAAACAGGTCAACATCGTGGATAATGTCAAAATAGCCACGCCACGGCAGATAGCTTGATTGTATGATAGCGAGTTTTTTCAGGGAGACACCTTGCTTGGTTGGGTCGGTCATCTAGCATACCTCCCAACTGCTGTGTAAAAATTTGTCATTTTTTTGCCTCTTTTCTATTGTTAATTTTTGTGGTATAATTATGGTAAGCACTTAAAGAAAGGAGTTTACCATGTACAACCCATTTGACAACCCAACAATCAAGCTAGTATCACAAGCCGTTTACGCCGCCGCCCAAAATGTCCTGGGCGATAAGCTAGACAAAGTCTACCTTTTCGGCTCGTATGCACGTGGCGATTTTGACCATGAATCGGATATTGATTACATGATAGTTGCGAACCTGCCACATGAGGAGGCTTGCGAACAACTTTTTCCCATACATGACCAAATACACGACTTTGCTTATGACCTTAATGTCCTCGTTTCGCCTACTATTACGAGTCGAGAAATATTTAACAGATTTGCGGATGCCAGTATGTTTTACAAAAATATTTTGACGGAAGGACTGGAAATTCATGGATAGCAACGCCTTATCAAAAGCAAGATTGGAGCAAGCCTGCGAGTGTTTGGAGTTATCCCAACTTGCACTTGATAACAATTTCTACAAAGGCTCTGCCACTCACTCATATTATGCAATTTTTCACGCAATGCGAGCTGTGTTGGCGATAGACGGATTCGATTCCAAAAAGCACTCGGGCATTATTTCACGATTTAATTTCAATCACGTTAGGACTGGCAATTTTGACAAGCGTTTTTCAAAAATGGTAGAAAAGGCTTTTACAACACGCAATTCTAGCGATTATGAAGATTTTTACGTTATTTCAAAAGCCAAAGTTGCCGAACAGCTAACCAACGCACGTGAATTTGTCGCCGCCGTTGCCGATTATTTGGCAAAATTACCTTAGAAAGGACTACAACCATGTACAATCCATTTGACAACCCAACAATAAAGCTAGTATCACAAGCGGTTTACGCCGCCGCCCAAAATGTCTTGGGCGATAAGCTGGACAAAATCTACCTTTTCGGCTCGTATGCACGTGGCGACTTTGACCATGAATCGGATATTGATTACATGATAGTTGCGAACCTGCCGCATGAGGAGGCTTGTCGGCAGCTTTTACCACTACATAGTCAAATACACGACTTCGCTTATGATTTCAATGTCATCGTTTCTCCTTGTATAACTAGCTGTGAAATGTTTAGTAAATTCGCCGATGCTAGTATGTTTTACAAAAATATTTTAACGGAAGGATGTGAAATCCATGGATAACAAAGCCTTATCACAAGCACGGTTAGAGCAAGCACGAGACTGCTTAATTGCTGCACAAACGCTACTTGATACTAATTTATACAAAGATTCCGCCAATCGTTCGTATTACGCAGTTTTTCACGCAATGCGAGCGGTGTTAGCATTGGACGGATTTGACTCGAAAAAACATTCAGGCATTATGTCGCAATTTAATCTCAGTCATATTCGGACTGGCAATTTTGAAAAGCGATTCTCAAAAATAATAGAAAGCACTTTTACAGTACGCAACCACAGCGATTATGACGATATGTACATTGCCATAAAATCCGAAATTGCCGAACAACTGCACAACGCCAATGAATTTGTCGCCGCCGTTGCCGACTATCTAAATAATTGACATTTCCGCCAACATATGCTACAATTCACACATCAATATTTTAGGAGGAACAAATATGCAAATTTGCGAGGGATATGTAGAAAATGGGCGGTTTTATCCAGACAATATGCCGCCAATTACCAACCGCCGCCGAGCCGTTTTGACAATATTGGACGAATCGGAAGAGCAAGCCAAACCATACAACGCCTTGGATAACCCAGCCGTCCGCCGAATATCGCAGCGTATATATGAAGTTGCCGAAAATGTTTTAGGCGATACTTTAGATAAAATCTACCTTGGTGGCTCGTATGCACGTGGCGATTATGACGAAGAATCTGATATTAACTACACAATATTAGCCGATTTGCCGCCAGAAGTTGCTGTCAAGCAATCGTTGCCGATAAGCCGCCAAGTACGTAGTTTGGCATTTGAATTTGACATTCTCGTCTCGATTGATGTAACCAATAGCCGAATGTTTAGCCAGTCCATAAATGGCAATGATTACAAAATTATTTTGCGAAAGGACGTTGAGCATGGATAATGCGGCAAAGTCGCAATTTCGGCTGAAACAAGCGGAAGAATGTTTGGCAATGGCACAGGCTTTATTTGGCTTGAATTTCTACAAAGGTTCTGTCAATCGTTGCTATTATGCCATTTTCCATGCTATACGTGCAATATTAGTGTTGGAAGGACTAGATAAATATAGCAAACATTCAGGCGTTACATCAGCCTTTCACCGATATTATATTAAGACTGGCAAATTTGAAACACGATTTTCTGATGTTGTGGTTGACTCTTTTGATTTACGCCAATTAAGCGATTATAAGGATTTTTTTATCCTTACAAAATCCGAAGCCGCCGAGCAACTAGCCAACGCACGTGAATTTGTCTCCGCTTTTGCCGATTATTTGGCAAATCTACCATAACCAACCCACATCACACCGCATACAGCACCAACTCGCCACTATGCGGCGTGTATTTCCGTAAATAAAATTTATAACCGCTGTGCAACTGCCTGATATAATGCGGCAAAATAATCAAATCGTCTTTCTTGTGGTAACAGCAAATCGCAAGCCGTGGCTTATGTCTTCTAATCGTCTCCGCCGCACCTTTTAATGCCGAAAGTTCCGCTCCCTCTATATCCATCTTAATAAATGTCGCTGGCGAACCGTCAAGCAAATCGTCAATCGCATACACTTTTATCCTATCTTCGCCAACTTCTGAAATTGCGGACGAACCCCTGTCATATGCACTAGAATCAAACCGCAAAACCCCAGTTTTCTCCGCAACTCCGCCCTCGACCACCTGTAAAATGTCAGAAAACCCACTCGCACGAACGGTCTCATACGCTTTTGCAATGCCTTCCGCTGTCGGCTCGATTACATAGGATTTTTTGGGGCTTTTATTATGCCTTTTGCACCAATTGACAAAATCAACCGAAGTCTGACCGTCAAACGCCCCTGCATCAATGAAAATCTCATTATCGAGCGGCTGTAAAATCTCATCGTCAAAATATTGGCTTTTTGACAAATTGAGAATCATGCCTGTATATTTTGGAATGTAGATATTTGTGCATTTTAAGCCGATAAGCTGCTCCTTGATTTCAAGGCAACGCTCCATTTTCCAAATGGCAACAATGATAAATGCGTCAGCATACCGCTCGGCAAGTTCCGTTGGGGAAATTATAGGCACATTCGCCTTGCTCGTCCCCCATAAAGCGGCGTTATTATCGGAAAACGCCTCGACTTCATAACCCATCGACCGCAACGAATTGTAAATAAACACGCCGCTTCCGCCACAACCAAATATGACTATCTTCGACTTGCCGTCAAAATTATCCATGAGTTCGTTCCAACCGAAATCCTTCTGTTTGTCCAAATCATAGACCATTTCAAAAAATGTCTCCTGACCTGACAGACAAAACGCTAAATTAGCACGATACAGCAATTTCGATTCCTCGTCTGCGAGACTTGCGTATATTTTCGCAAAATTCTCGTAAGCATCCATTAGTAATTTTTCCATTTTTTGTCCCTTTCTATCGGTAGTTTTGCCTACCTTTTCCTATAATAAAAAACTCCTCAATCGCCAAGACAACCGTCTCGACTTCTTCCGCCGTCAACCCAAAATACATCGGCAACCGCAAAATCCGCTCGCTTTCCGCCGTGGTGTAACGATCCTCGCCGCAAAACCGCCCAAACCGCTCCCCTGCCGCCGCCGAATGTAACGGCACATAATGAAACATCGCCGAAATACCTCGCTCTTTCAAGAACGCTATCAACTGCGTCCGTTCCGCTAAATTCTGCAATTTTATCCAAAACATATGTGCCGGATGTTCGCAATCTGGCGAAATTTCCGCTATTTCCAACCTTTTCTCACGCACGAGCGGCTGTAATCTTTCGTGATAAAGCCGCCAACTCTGCAAGCGATTCCGATTGATTTCCTCCACACATTCCAACTGTGCCAACAAATACGCAGCGTTCAACTCGCTGGGCAGGTAGGACGAACCGCAATCCACCCAGGTATATTTGTCGATTTGCCCACGGAAGAATTTTGACCGATTTGTACCTTTTTCACGGATAATCTCCGCACGTTCGATGTATTCCGCATTTTTGGCGTTTATAAGCAACGCGCCGCCCTCGCCGCAAGAGATATTTTTCGTCTCGTGAAAACTAAATGTGCCGAAATCGCCAATCGTTCCAAGCGGCTTGCCCTTGTAGCTTGCGCCCACCGCCTGTGCCGCATCTTCCACCACAAAAAGATGGTATTTTTGTGCAATATCCATGATTTTATCCATTTCGCACGACACGCCTGCATAATGCACAGGCACAATCGCACGAGTTTTGTCGGTAATCGCCGCTTCTATGAGATTTTCGTCTATGTTAAGCGTGTCTGGGCGGATGTCAACAAATACGATTTTTGCACCACGCAGCACAAAGGCGTTGGCGGTCGAGACGAATGTGTAGGACGGCATGATGACCTCGTCGTCAGGTTGTATGTCGCAAAGCAGAGCCGCCATTTCCAGGGCGTGTGTACATGAAGTCGTGAGCAAAACTTTTTTCGTACCTGTCAATTTTTCCAGCAAGGCGGAGCATTTTTGCGTAAATTCGCCGTCGCCGCTTGTCCTGTACGACAACGCCACTTGTTCTATATATTTGAGTTCCGTGCCTATGAAAGGCGGTTTGCTGAACCTTATCAAGATTTGTTCTCCTTAATCTCCTGTATCATGTCGCCGTATCCTCGGTGTTCGCCTGCGGCGGCGGCTGGCCATATTGTCAAGTGGCGGTCTGGGCAGTTTTTGCAAACGGCGAATTTGTCGTATTTGCCGCTTAAATGCTCCGTGCGTAGTTTTGTGTAAATTTCGCTGTTCCAAACCGCTTTTATGGTGGTTTTTTCGTAATTTTCGTGAATTGTCGTGCTACCTTCCCATGAAGCAGGGCAAAAGCCCAAATTACCTTTTGCACCTAGCACAATCCGTTCCCACGGATAAACACAGGGAAAAACATCCGTGTTTTCGATTTTATGGAAAAATCCGCCAGCCGAGTGCAGTTTGCGTATAATGACAAAATCCGCACCGTTTTCTTCCCAAAATCGGCGAAAATCGGCGACTTCATGGGCATTTTCGGCTTGCTCAACAAAACTGATCACGATTCTAGTTTTGGCGTTTAATTTACGTTTTAAGTCAATCATTTGCAAAACATTGTCTTTAACAGTTGCAAAATTCCCGCCACGGCGGATTTTTTCGTAATTTTCCGCACTGGCAGCGTCCAAACTAAAATCAATCAAGCCTACATTCATTTCCAATAATTGCCGTGTTTTACCATTGTCAAGCAATGAGCCGTTGGTGGTCAAACTGACTAAAGTTTGGGAATGTTTGACAGCGTATTCTAGCAAATCCATGATTTTTGGGTGTAGTAGCGGCTCGCCCATTGCTGTATATCGAATTTGCCCAACCAAGCCAAAATCCGCCACCTCGTCCACCATTTTTTTGTTCATGTTTTCGTCAAGAAACGCTCCTGAAAATTCCTCGCTGTGCTTAAATCGGCTTTGCGGACAGTGTATACATTCATAATTACACGCCTCGCAAACATCGACTATGATTTGTGATGGGAAATTTTGGGTTAATCTACCGTAAAATCCAAAATTCATTGTTTTTGCTCCTTTTCGTAAAATTCTGTTAAAAATTTATCCATTTCCACTAGGAATTTTTCAAGCCAAATTTCCATGCTCCATGTTTTTGATATTTGTTCGATTTTTTCCTTAGTGGCAACTAATAATTCGGAATCCAAAATCAAATTTTCAATAAATGGAATCAGGTCGTTTTCGGTATTTACGCAATTTTTCCTACCAAGCGAACGAGTTTGTGCATCTCCGCCTACCGTGCTAACAACCGCCAAACCTTGCTGTACTGCGTATTGCACAGAAGTACCGCCGCCGACTCTATGCGGATTTAGATAAATATCGCATATTCCGTACAGCCCTATCAAATCCTCTTCATAGGCTATGAATATGATATTTGAGCCTATTATGGTTTGGTAATGTTTTGTTATGTAATCGTGGCTTGTAATGCCGACGATTAGCCATTTTACATGTGGGTTTTGCCTAATTAACTGGCACATCTGCTCCGCTAAATTGTGTGTGATTTCATATGCAAGCCGTCCGCCAACCGAAACTATCACAATATCCTCGTTCGCAAGTCCAAACTCTGCTCGGTTAAATTGGCGTTTTGGTGGCACGATTGCCCAGCGTTCTGGTAGCCGAATGATTTGGTCTTCCGTGAGCGGCGGTTGGATTTCGATATAATCGCTTGACGTTATAACGTATTTATGGAAAAAAGTCGAAGAATCTCCGCCAGCTTTTCTAAGTGGGAAATAGACGGTTGGGAAGATTTTGCTATAATAATACGACACAAACGAGAAGCTGCTTGTAAAATCCATGATGTAAATCGGATTGATTGTGCAAATCAAATCCAAAATATCTTGTTGGCGATCTTTCATTGTGGCATTTGTAATGTAGTGTAATTCCATGTTTTCAGGGTAGAAATCGAGTAACTCTTTGCGGTGATTTTTGGAGATTGTGTGGCTTAAATAATGCGGATTAAACAGGCTATAACCAGCATCGCTCCGTTGTGCGGATACGTCTATTATGTGGATTTTGTATTCTTTTTTCTCCAATGCCTTGACTATTGGAGAAATGTAATCAGGCTGAGCTGAATAAGAGCGTGTGTTCTCCAAATTGATTGTTAAAACACATATGGTGCGATTGTTTGAAATACGTTTCGGCGGTTGCCAAGTGAGTTGTAAGTCTCTTGCATAGTCTTCAACTAGCTTCCGTAACTGTGTAAAAAATCCATCGTACAGGCTACTCAAATTAAAAAACCATATTAGTGTTATATCCACAAGTAGCCAGTATTTTAACGATAACGACTGCATCTGTCCTGCCAATTCTACAAACTTTTTCAACAAAGCTTTGGGGATAATCATAGCGCCGTAAATGGCACGAATTAACACTAGTTTAGGCTCGATTGATAGATCGGTTCGTTCGCAAATTTGCAGGGCTTTTGCTTCAACTTGTTTTTTTATGGCATCGTCAGCATTTTTTATCTCGTCCATAAAGTCGATAAAATAGTTGATTGAGGCTTGTGATTCATAAAAATATTTGATTAGCTCCGTCTTTGTGATGTTGTCATTTTGCAAGAAATCGGCAAGAATTAATGTGGATTTTACAGGCGTATAACTATGTCCTTCGCATATAATTTTATGTTCAGGTACGCCAAAATCGAGCATTAGCTTTTTTACGCCATCCACCTGACTATTCGTCAACGCAATGACGACAAAATCGTACTCACTAGGTTTTAGTGTAGTGATTGTTTCGGGTTTTTGCGTGGTTACGCCATCTGCTGCTAAATCTAGCCACAAGAGCACCTCGCAAAAATTTGTTTGCCGAATCTGAGCGTAATATTGTTTGCCTATGATCCCAGCGGCATATAATACTATGCGACTGTTTTTTTCAATTTTTTCAAATGGGAAAAGGTACATTATTTTACTCCGTTCGTTAGTAATTTTTTTACTATTCTAGCCATATTTTCGCTATACATCATTGACACCATGTATAATCCTCTTTTGTGCGTCTGTTCGACAAAATATCTTAATTTTTCCACAATTTTGTCAATGTCAGCCTCGAAATCAGTTAAACCGAAAAAATCATGTGATAAAATTACACATTTTACATTTGGACATGACTGTGCAAAATCCAAAAAACCACAAATATCATCCGTACTGTCATTTTTGCCTATCATCAGTATATATTTTAATTCGATAGGGGCATACTTAGCATAACGCCTAATATTTTGGCAAACAATGTCAAAATCTGCCGTGCCGTTCTTATTTTTTATGGCTTTAAACGTCTGTGGTGTACCTGCATCTAGCGAGATGTTGATAGTCGATTTGCCTAATTTCAAAATTTCCTCTATTTCTTTGCTATATAATTGACCATTCGTAAACAATGTCAAATTGCTTTGGCGAAACGTGTCCAAAATTTCCGTTAGCAAGGGATTAATAGATAATTCGCCATTGGCTATCGAAATATCTGTATTTTGTCCAATTATTCCATTTTGGTATAAATATTTTGCGAAATCGAGCATTCTGTTAGTTTGATTTAGTCGCTGCTCTGTTGATTGTAGTCGATACGCTGAACAATAACAGCAATTATAGTTGCAAATAAATCCAGTATCAAAACCAAGAGTCTCTATATTTTGGGTTTCGTCGATTGCCATATAGCTTTCAAAAATATCCGAACAGTTTTGGCAAAAATCCGTTTCCTCGTGGTTGCGTAAATCTTGGAATGTTTTGGTGCTAAGTGTAAAATATTCTGCGAGTAACTGCTCGTTTTCTTTATTGGATACCGATATTTTTGGACGTTTTTGATTGTGGCTTGATTTGCAACACAAATATAGTGCAGTCTCTTCTAGTATTACCCTGTTACGTTGATTGCAGGTGCGTATTTTTGCGTACGGCTGGAAATTTAGAATCCGATCCGTTGTCAACCCCCATCCCAACAAAAATTCCATTATTTCAAATTTTGTAGGTGCGTTCGGCGTTATGAAAAAATCTGAATTGGGAAAGCGTTTATTTGCCGTTTCCAAATTCATTATTTCTAGAGATAATCCTTTGTATTTTTTGATTTGCCCATGCTTTTTTGGAGAGCGGTCGACTATACAGGTGGGTGTTCTGCCTTGCTGTAAAAATGTCTCAACGGCGTTCTCTAAATTCAAGCCCGCTCCGTATAATATTAAGTGGTTCACAGTTTATTCCTCATTTCCAAATATTTTTTAAGAAATCGACAGCATATAGTACCAAATTTCTTTTCTGCATTTCGACATCAAAATATGTATACGTTTGCAAAAGTTTTTCAGAGAGCATATTATCTATTGGTTTGAATGCATCTCTTGAAACATAAACAGTAGCGTTTATTTCCTGTGCAAAGTCTAAAAAGTTGTCAATATCGAGCTTATTGTCATTCGTGCCAGGCATGATGATATATTTTAATTCAATAGGTGCATATTGTGCATATCGTCGAATATTTTGGCAAACGGTATCGAAATCCGCCGTACCACTTTTGGGCGTTTTAATGGATTTGAACGTCTCCGCCGTGCCAGCATCTAGCGAAAAATTCATTCTGCAACGCCCTTGTTTCAAGGCGTTTTCAATATCTGTGCTGTAAAATTGCCCATTGCTTACAAATCTTATGCGACTTCTTTTGAATGTGCTTATAATTTCGCCAAGCATTGGATTAATGGAAATTTCACCGTTTCCTAGACCTACGAGTGTATTTTCGTTGATTATTTCTTTTTTGTACAGATGTTTTGCGAAATTCAATGCTTTTTCTGTATAGTGCATACGCTGCTCTTTTGTTTGTATGGGGTGTGTGCAATAGCAGCAATTATATTGACAAACAAAACCTGTGCCAAATCCGACTACTCCCACACCATACGTAGTTGAAGCATAAATTTCCTCGATATAAGGGCAGTTTTGACAGAATCCTTCTTGTGCAGAAATCTTCAAATTGTGAGCTACTTTTTCACGCACGGCAAGGCATTCTTTCCACAAATCTTCATTCGACTTATCGGAGAGCGATATTTTGGGCGGATTTGTCTCGTATGTGGTGCAACAAAAGCGTATATCTTGCTGTTCAAAATGCAACATACTTTCTAAAAAGCGACAACCTCGTTTTTTCTCATACGGTTCAAAATTGATAATCTGTTCCGCCTTAATGCCGAATTTTTGCAAATCGTTCATTATCTCGAATTTGGCAGGAGCTCTCGGCGTTACGTAAAATTCAGATTGCGGAAAACGCTCGACGGCGATCTCCAAACTCATTATTTCGAGAGATACCCCTCCCCTGTATATTTTGACATTCCCATGCTTTTTCGCATCGCCGTCAACTATGCAGACTGGTGTCCGCCCTTGTTCCAAAAAATCCTCAACGGCACTATCTAAATTCAATCCTGCTCCGTATATTATTAGTGGTCTCATACCATTCTCCTTTTCATTTTCATTTAATAAAATAATCTTGCCAACCACCCACCAATCCTGTATAATAGAATAAGAAAGGTGGCTAAACAATGCCAATATCCCACACGAACAAGGATATACTATCAAAATCCCTAAGCCAAAACTACAAGGACAAGTCGTTCGATGTCTATGGCTTGAACGTGGCTAGAATAAAGCAAATGCTATCCACGGATTATCCAGTAGTTGCGGTGGAATACCGTGGCGACGGTGCGTTTCTGTTGACGGATAACTCGCTACTGCTCACAGAATACGAATCGAAATTCAAATTTGCGAATTTTATCAAGTATTTACGTTATGTTTTGGCGTTGCTTGACATACTCGCAAAAGAGGGCATCAAGGTTACAAACGTGATTGTAGCGGTCATTTACACGGGCGATATTAAAACGGCTCCTGCTGTTTATGACCTCGGTGCTGTAAAGGTTTCCGTAGAACAAGTGTTCCTGTCGAAATTCGACACTGGCGAAATGTACGCCGATTTAAAGGCGAAAATCGAGAGGGGCGAACGCTTGTCGGACGATGATGTTATGCGGCTGATCATCCTGCCCTTAACACAACCTGTTAAAAAGATGAAACAGGGTCTTATCAAGGATGCCGTGGAACTAGCAAAGCAAATATCTGACGAAGAGCAGATGTTGTTTGTGTTGGCTGGGATTCTCACGGCTAGTGATAAGTTTATTGACCGCAAATTCGCAAACCAATTAGAAAGGTGGATTAGTATGACGAAAGTAGGACGATTGTTTGAGGAGAAGTACGAAAAGAGAGAAGCGGCGGCTGTAAAAGCGGCTGTGAAAGAGGCAGTAACAACGGCGGTAACGGAAGCCAAAAAGGCAACCAAGTTAGAAACCGCAAAACAATTAGCAAAACTAATGCTATCAGACGGCGAAGAGTTAGCGAAAATAATGAAATACACTAAACTATCCCGTAAAGACCTGCAAGCCCTGCAAAGTCAGTAATTTCAATCTCACACCGCCCCAAACCAGCCCATGCCCCACATGGGCTTACTTTACTTTCGCCAAACCACCCTATCCACAACCCCAACATAACTCTGCACCAACCGCACAACCTTCCCCGCCACGTTCAAATCCTGATAATCAAGCACGGCGGACGGCTTATTCCCATTTTCCCACAACTCACGCACCAACCGCACCGCCTGCACAATCCCATTCTCCTCAACGCCGCCCATGACAATCGCACCCTTGTCAAGCACCTCTGGCCGCTCGGTCGCCGTGCGGATTATCACCGCTGGAAATCCCAATATCGCCGCCTCTTCCGATAAAGTCCCGCTGTCCGACAACACGCAAAAACTATTCTTCTGCAAATGGTTGTAATCGAAAAATCCCAACGGCGGCAACGATTTTATCAGCGGATTAAACTTGAAACCTCGTTCCTCTATCCGCTTGCGGCTGCGGGGGTGCGTGCTGTATATTATCGGCAGGGCGTACTCCTCGGCTATGCGATTAAGTGCGGTCATCAAGCCCACAAACGTCCGCTCGTTGTCGATATTCTCCTCTCGGTGGGCGGATACGACAAAGTATCTGCCACGCTCCAAACCCAACTTCGCCAACACGCCGCTCCCCTCAATCGCATTTTTATGCACATTCAAGACTTCCGTCATTGGCGAGCCTGTAACGAAAATAAAATCACGCCGCACGCCCTCCGCCAACAAATATCGCCTAGAATGTTCCGTATACGGCAGGTTGACATCGGAAATATGGTCGATTATGCGGCGGTTTATCTCCTCTGGCACGTTCTCGTCAAAGCAACGGTTGCCCGCCTCCATGTGGAAAATCGGAATTTTTAGCCGCTTGGCGGAAATCGCGCAGAGTGCCGAGTTCGTGTCCCCCAAAATGAGCAACGCATTGGGCTTTTTTTCCGCAAACAGCCGATAGCTCTTCGCCAAGATGTTTCCCATGGTTTCGCCCAAATCCGCCCCTGCCACCGCCAAAAATACGTCTGGACGGCGAATATTCATCTCCTCGAAAAATATCTCGTTTAGCTCGTAGTCGTAATTCTGCCCTGTGTGGACGAGCGTGTGCTGAAAATGGCGATCGCACGCCTTTATGCACTCCGACAGCCGTATGATTTCTGGGCGTGTGCCGACCACCGTCATTACTCTTATTTTCATCATATTCCCACGTCCTCATAAATACTGTCAGGTCGATTTCTATCAAACACTTCATTAACCCAAATTATCGTGATTAAATCGACTTCCCCTGTGTTTACCAACGAATGTGTATATCCTGGCGGAATGTCCACTACTTCCAATCTCGCTCCGTCAACGGCGTATTTCTGGATTGCGTCGTCTCCTATTTTGCGGAAACGCACAACACCCTTTCCGCTCACTGTCAAGAATTTCTCAACCTTGGAATGATGCCAATGATTGCCCTTTGTATATCCTGGTTTCGTAACGTTAACCGAAACCTGCCCCATGGCGTTCAACTTGATAAATTCGCTAAATGAGCCACGTTCATCGCTGTGATTCACCAACGGATACGAAAATTTCGGCAAATAGCTAAAATATGTGCTATATAATTTGCGTACCAATCCGTCCGATAGGTCAGGCAATTCGCCTTTTTCACGGTTTTCGCCGAATGATTGTATAATTTCCGCCAATTTTCCCAGTTTTACGCTGTATACTGGCTGGACTTCGCAAAAACCTTGTTCCACGCCGCCTTTCAAGATATTCGCAAAAGATTGACAACAGTCGTCTATATACGCCAAATTCAGCTCTGTGTTGGGATTATTTATCGTTATCGGCAGGTTGTGTGCTATGTTATGGCAGAATGTGGCGACTACGGTGTTGTAGTTGGGTTTTGCGAATTTGCCGAAAATGCCTGGCAATCTGTATACATAGGCTGGCGAGCCTGTCTTGCCATATGCAAAAATCATATCTTCGGCTGTTTTTTTGCTCCGTCCGTACGGATTATTCAAAGCCGCCTGTGTGGACGAAGTGAATAAAATAGGCGGTTTTTTGCCGTTTTTGCAATGGGACAAAAGCCGTTCGGTAAAATCGACATTGCCCTCTTGAAATTCCAGTTCCGTTTGCGGTCGGTTCACGCCTGCCAAATGAAAGACAAAATCGGCGTTTTCGACTTCCGCTAGATGTGCGTTGCGGTCGAGGCAAATTATATTGTCGGTTGGCATGATATTTTTCAACCATGAAATAAGATTTTTGCCTATAAAACCGCCGCTGCCAGTGATTACAATGTTCATATAGCCCCCAATTTTTCCCTAATATACTCGGTTGTCAGCAATTTTTCCTTTATGCCAGCAATATCGAGCCGCTCCGTGTTGTTTGAGTTAAATTCGTCCAAAATCGCCTTTTCTTTGCCCAAACCGAAATAATTTTCGTAATTCAAGTCTCGATTATCCGCAGGAATACGGTAGAATCCGCCCAAATCCTCGGCGTGTAGACATTCTTCCTTTGTGAGCAGCGTCTCGAACGATTTTTCGCCGTGGCGGATGCCTATGTATTTTGTGGGAATGTCGGTGGCGTTGAAAAGTTCCTTGACGGCTTGGGCTAGGTCGCCTATTGTGCAGGCTGGCGACTTTTGCACCATGATGTCGCCTGGTGCGGCGTGGTTGAATGCGTAAACGACCAGGTCGACCGCCTCGTCCAGATTCATGAGAAAACGTGTCATGTCTGGATTTGTAATCGTGAGCGGTGCGGCGGCACGGATTTGCTCCACGAACAGCGGAATGACCGAGCCGCGCGAGCACATGACGTTGCCGTACCGCACGCCGCAGATTAGCGTGCTCGCCGTGCGTGATTTTGCCACGAAGACCCGTTCCATCATGGCTTTTGAGATGCCCATTGCATTGATTGGGTAGGCGGCTTTGTCGGTGGAAAGGCAGACGACTTTTTGGACACCTGCGTCTGTGGCGGCGGTTAGGACGTTGTCCGTGCCGATGATGTTCGTGCGAACGGCTTCCATTGGGAAGAACTCGCAAGACGGCACTTGTTTTAATGCGGCGGCGTTGAAGACGTAGTCCGTGCCAGTCATTGCGGTGCGGATGCTGTCGAGGTTGCGCACGTCGCCTAGATGGAATTTTATTTTGGCGTTTTTGTAGAGTTTTCGCATATCGTCTTGTTTCTTCTCGTCTCGTGAGAATATGCGGATTTCTTTTATATCTGTCTCTAAGAACCGCCGCAGCACTGCGTTTCCGAATGAGCCTGTCCCTCCTGTTATTAGGATGGTTTTGTTTTGGAAAATATTTTTGGTTTTGGTTTTGGTTTTGGCAGTCATTATACACCTTCCATTATTTTGTCTAAATCTTTTTCAATCGCTTGTTTGGTGGTTATGTGTGGGAAGTTGGCTTGTTGTAGTTGTTCGATAATCTCATCAGGAGCGGCGGTGGCTACTATTACCATTACTTCGTCTTTTATTTTGCATAACTCCTCGAATGATAGGCAGTTTATGTCGTCCACAATACTTGTATCGTGTTTGGTTGGGTCGTTGTCGGCAAAATATTTTACTGATATATTAAGTAGCTTTAATGTGGTATATAAACTTCTACCATATCTCCCTGCACAGAAGATACATACATCACAACCAACAAACGTATTTTTAATATTTTTGTGTAGTTTTTCCCATTCTGCACTTGTAAACTGACTTCTAAACATGGCTTTTATATATTTATCTATTTCAAAACCATAGTTAAGTATACATTTTTGAATAAACAAGTAAAATTTCCTTAAACTACCAAAAAATCGAGTTATTTCCGTAACGCTTAAACTAGTTGCAATATTTCTATAAAAATTTATATTTTCTTTCCGAAGAGCCTCTTTTCCTGTATTTGTGGTACTATCAGAATGTTGGCGAAGCACATATACAGCATGAGGTACATACACGGTTTGTTGATTTCTAAACATTCTAAACCACATTTCATAATCTTGAACAAATCTCAAATCCTCTCTAAAATATCCCACTCTATCAAAGTGCGAACGGTGTATGAGTATTGCACAACCAGCTATCCAGCCTTTAATAATGGGGAATACAGAATCTGTTATTTTTGCTAAATCATCAGTTATCATATATCTGTGTATCTTAGCGTTTTCATCAAGAAAGTCCAACGTCCCCCATGCTATTTTCTTCATATCTCCGTCTTCATAAAGTGCATTTATAAGCCGTTCTGTCCTATCAGGATAGTAAATATCATCATGGCTAAGCCAGGAAAAATATTCGCCCTCCATATTCTCAATGCCCATGTTTAATGCAGTGGAAACGCCGCCGTTTTCTTTTTTAAAATAACGAATGCGGTCGCCGTAACTCTTGGCTATTTCTTCTGTGTTGTCTGTGGAGCCATCGTTTACTACCAATATTTCGATGTTTTTGTATGTTTGGGCAAGTGCCGAGTCTATGGCTTCCCTTAAATAATTGCTACCGTTGTAGACCGGCATTATTATAGACACTATCTTGTCATTTTTATTCATAACTCCTCCTAAAACATTCAAATACTTTCCATTATTTTATATAAATCTTTTTCAATCGCCTGTTTGCTGGTTATGTGTGAGAAATTGGCGTTTTGTAGTTGTTCGATAATGTTGTCAGGAGTTACGGTGGCTACTATTACCATGACTTCGTCTTTTATTTTCGCCAGTTCCTCGAATGATAAGCACTTTACATCATCCACAATAATTGTGCCGTGTTTGGTTAGGTCATTGTCGGCGAAATATTTTGTTGATAGATTAAGCATTTTTAATTCAGAATACACTCGAATACCAAACCCACCAGCACAGAAAATACATATATCACGATTTGCAAAGGTTTTTTCGGCATATGTTCTCTGATTTTGCAGATATTTTTCCCATTGCGTACTTGTAAATTGACTGCGGAACAAAGATTTCACTAGCAAACTATTACCGTCATGCTGTATTATTCTAGTTAGGTTTATATAATAATAAAATTTTCGTAAATTACCGAATAGCCTAGTAATTTCATCAGCACTTAGACTGATTGCAATGTTTTTACCAATATCTACCATTGCTGCCATATGTTCCTTTTTCTTAGTGTTAGAAACGGCTTCTGAATGTATACGTGTTATGTGCATAAAATGCGGTACATACACGGATTGTTGTCCTCTAAACATTCTAAGCCACATTTCAATGTCTTGTGTATATCGCAAATCTTCCCGAAAATATCCAACTCTATCAAAATGCGAACGATGTATAAGTATAGCACAGCCACCAACAAAACCGCTGATAATCGGAAATACAGAATCCGTTATTTTAGTGGATTTTTCATCAGGACCTCTTCTAACCTTTCTACCAGTATTTTCATAAAAATTTTCGCAATCACCCCATGCTAATTTTGTCATGTCGCCGTCTTCGTAAAGTGCATTTATAAGCAATTCCGTCCTATTAGGATAATAAATATCGTCATGGCTAAGCCAGGAAAAATACTCGCCTTTCATGTTTTCAATGCCCATGTTTAGGGCGGTAGAAACGCCACCGTTTTCCTTTTTGAAATAACGGATGCGGTCGCCGTAACTCTGAGCTATTTCTTCTGTGTTGTCGGTTGAACCGTCATTTATTACCAATATTTCGATATTTTTGTACGTTTGGGCAAGTGCTGAGTCTATTGCTTCCTTTAAATAATTGCTACCGTTGTAGACTGGTATTATTATTGACACTAGTTTATTGATATTGTTCATAAAATCCCCTTCAACTTCTTATCAAATAAATATTCCGCCACTTCAAAGTCCAACATTGTATCAATGTCAACCGCCTCTATCATGGGTATTTCCAACAACTTACATTTGGGGCTAATTATATTTTTAAATCGAATCATATGCTCTTTTGATATTACATTTGCCGCAAAGTTTAGTGCATAAATATCAGGCAAATCTTGACTCCGTGGCTGTTTGGTTACGTCATAATTTATCGGTTTATTATCCAAAAACAAAAACTCTTTAACTAAATGAGCGGTGTTGACCGACTCAAATTCATTATCTAAATATACCTCTATTACCCGAATTATCTGTTCATCGGATATTAACGGATTAGTAACATTGCAGTAAACAACTATATCTCCAGTAAAATTTTCTGCCATATTTTCGTATACATCACTCATCGAAGTTTTGGCATCTGCAAAAATTTGCTCCCTCTTAACCACTTCGCAACCCAAATTTTTGGCTATATCTAGCATGGTATCGTCATTTGAATTTACCACCACACCGTCAAGGGCTGATATACGTAAAAGTTGTTCTAACTTGTATTTCAGTAACGTTCCATTTGAAAAGTTACGTAAATTTTTATTTGGAACTCGTTCGGATCCAGAACGTACTGCCACCAAGGCTTTTATTTTCATAAAACCACCCCTCCTGTTTTAACCCTCAGCCAATGCCTCTTTCATAAGCCTAAACTGCAACTTATCGCTTTCGGCTGTGGCTCTGCTCAATTCTCGATACGTGTAACGGATTGCATCTGCATACTTGGAACATTTATAATCCGCATTCTGCATTATCCGCTTACTCAAGTCAAATATCGCTCCCATTTCTTCTTTTGTTTTCGTTTGCGTAAATCCGCAAAATTCTTCAAATGTTTCTAATTGTTCAGCTGTTATTCCCCATTCTTCGGTGTTTAGAGCATCGTAATATTTTTTTTGAAATTTGAAATGTGCAGATTTCGTTGAATCATCAGCCGAAAAATCCACCTGCGGCAAATAAGATTTTATCGGCTTGTCAAGTCCCAAACAAAAAGCAATATGAGTGCCGATTCCATCAGTTACAACTGCATCAGCCGCAGTAATTATTGTTTTTAGCCGTTTTACAAATGAAAAATCTGTAAGGACTGCACCTGCACAAACTATGTTTGCTCCCTCCGCTCTAAATGCGGCTATTGTGTCGTTATTGATACTGTTGTAATGTGAACAAACTGTGATAGAATTAAATCCCTTGGCTTGTTTCAGGCAAAAATCAACGAATTGGCGATAATACGGCGTTGAAAAATTATCTGTTGGCAACGAAAGCATAGGGAAAACCAGCAAATTTCTGCCTAATTGGTTTTTGTAGTTCGCATACAGCTCGTCATTATAAAATGACTCTGCATAGCGTATGTATGGGCCTACAGTATGCAACATGAAGTTTTTGGGCATTTTATGACTTTTCCAATGTTTTCCGCTTGAAATGGAATTCAAAAAGTTTACGTTTAGCGGACTATTTGAAAACCAAACAGAATGTTCAACAGCTGGACTTTCGTAAATTTCATTGGTACGGTTTGCGTATTTTTTCATATACTCATAATGCCCATAAAGCTGATTTTCAAACAAACTTCTTGATAGGGACGTTGTGCCTTGCTTGTTATGAAAGAGTTTGAATATATTTACCACATGAGGTCTATATTCCGCCACCAATTCAGGATATTTGATAAAGTCTATTGTTCCGACTTCTTCTCTGTTGCGTATGCCCGAATACACGTCCAAATTACTTTTAGTCGTGAAACTCTCCGCAATTCGATAGTCGTCGGAATATTCCGCCACGCTGAATTTCAACACTCCTGTATTTTGCAAGGATTTTACGTTTGATTCGTAATTATACGCACTAATTGTGATGTCATACTCATCTTGTTTAGCGGGCAAATCCTCCAAGTTGTCGGCAAAAGTGATATTCTCTTCGCCGTAATACAGCGGTGCGACTTCCTTGAAAAGCCCAGTGCCGTAAATCAATCTCGGCTTGGCTATGCTTTCCAACGGTTTGCCGAATTTTTCCTTATATTCAAGCAGTTTCGGAAACCGTTCGAGCGGCGAGAGCAACATATCGTCATGCCATATGGTGTATTTCGTAAAATTAGCATCCTGCATTTTTTTGAACACATCGAAACAATCAAAAATGCAGATAATTACTTCGTAGTCGTTGCAAATCTTCAAAAAGTCGTCAAATGCAAGTACAGGCTTGCCCAAATACTCCGTGCCGCCTTTGTACGTGTCTGCAAAGCAATATACCGCTGTTGGGTCGGCTTTTGTGTAGTGGTTAAATGCTCGTTCGCTCATTTTGCCTGCTCCGTATAATATTTTTTGATTTTTCATTGCGTCCTCTTTCTAAAATTTTTCTTGCCAGTCCACCAACAATCCTGTATAATAAACCTAGAGAGGTGGCTAACAAATGTCCATATCCCACACGAACAAGGATATACTATCAAAGGCGTTAAGCCAGCATTACAAAGATAAATCCCTAAATGTCTATGGCTTAGACTTGCCGAAAATAAAGCAGATGCTGCCCACGGATTACCCTGTAATGGCGGTAGAATACCGTGGCGACGGTGCGTTTCTTTTGGAAGACGATTCGCTACTCTTGACGGAGTACGAATCCTCATTCAACTTTGCGAATTTTATCAAGTATTTGCATTACATCTTGGCACTAATTGATA
>WRKH01000310.1 GCA_009778175.1 Turicibacter sp. | reverse complement strand
GAGCTATGTTACCAAACATTCTAAATCCACTTCTAATTCGTCCTTGAAAAGTCAAATGTAAGGTAGTTGTATCCTCAGGTAGTCCATGATTTCTAAACGTCTCAAGAGGATTAGAAACGCCCGTAAGTCTTTCAATTACTCCGAAAAACGGAAAATTGTCCTCTAAAGTCTGCGCAAGAAACTCAAAGTCATACCGAAAATCTTCGTAAGTAAGTCGGTTTGCTTGAGTAATCGGGGCATCTATGTTATCATCTATGCTTTGCTCAACAATTTCAATATACTCTTGCTCTATCTCAAATTCTATTTGCCAATTCTCAAGTTCAACATCACTATTACAAGCCACCAAAATAGCTAATGTGAAGGGTACGAGCAATAATAGTGCTTTTTTCATGATTCCAACTCCTTTTCTGCAAAAAATATTTAATTTGAATAATCGCCAAGAGACTTTTAAAGTCCCTTGGCGAAAACACACATATTATATCGTTAAAATTTACGTTACAATCAACCGTTCCCGCAAATCGGGCTAAGATTGATGCCATCGCCTCCTCCGCAAACGCAAGGCTGTGGTTCGGGTGGTCTTCTATCGCCACCACTACCGCTACAAGGAAAGATATGTTCACTCGTTGCTCCGAAGTACCCTCCTCCGCTTACAGTTCCTACCTCACTTGCAAAGGCGGTAAAACCGCCCACGCCTAGCGTCAGTATCAACGCTAAAGCCATACTCGCCAAACTCTTTGTAAATTTCCTCATGAATTTACTCCTTTCTAAACATGAATACCTCTTTTTATTTTTAAGAATCCAGCCCAAACAATCCAAAGTTCGTTACCAAATCCTTATAAGTACATAGTATCACAGCGAAAATGTTTTGTCAACACTTTTTTGAAAAAATCTCAAAATTTTTTCACTATTCGCTCCGCTCGGCGATAATGGCAAGCACCGTACCCAAAGCATCCATGCCAGGGCGGTTAAAATAGTGCGGCTCTACAGGAAATTCTTCCATGGCACGCCCTGTTTCGTCTGTTATATAAAAAAGATCCATGCCGATAATGTGTTCAGTTCTAGGTAATGGAAAGTAATTTCTTCCCGCCCAACCAATACGCCCACTAGCCTGTTGCCCAACCAAAGTAAAACCCGCTTCTTTTGCTAATCGCCCAGCGAATTCAGCCGCAGACCAATTACCTGAACCTATCAAAAGCCATATATTATCAGCTAATAGTGGCAGTCTCAAACTGCCCGACACAGGTCGTATATAAGTTTCAAGCAAGAAACCATAATCAAGGTTCTCTAAATCATCTGCGTTCATATTTATGAGATTATGTTGCTCAACAAACAAATCTGCTGGTACGAGGGATGTAGCAACATCACGAAAAAAAAGTAAATCTAGGTTATTCGGTCTAGCAAAGTACAAATTGCTATGTGTCCGTTGTGCTATCTCTCCACCAGTAATAAATGCAAATTCGTAAAAAGATAGAGTTTCAGATATATTTGGATTTATAAAGGTGTTTATAAAATTGGTTATCCAGCCTCCGCCGATATGTCTCAAATCTATGATGATGTGTTCATATCCTTGAACTTCTCGGATGAAATCCTGTGTTTCTTGCATTGCTCGCGGCGGCACTCTTTCATTGTTAAAAAATTCTGGTGGTGTCATTATTAGAGCGATTCTTCCCTCTTCAATGATTCTTGAAGATGTTTGGAGTGGCGGATTAAAGGCTCGAGACATTGGCAACGTGCCACCTGCGTAGTATGACATATGAGATAATGGACTTGAACGCCAGTGGTGGGGAGGATTTAAATCCAAATGAGCTATGTTGCCAAACATTCTAAATCCAGTTCTGATTCGTCCTGGAAAAGTCAAATGTAAGGTGTCTGCATCATCAGGCAATCCATGATTCCTAAACGTCTCAAGAGGATTGGAAAGCCGATAACGCCTCTCAATCACTCCGAAAAACGGGAAATTGTCCCCTAAAACCTGAACAAGAAACTCAAAGTCATACCAAAAATCTTCGTAAGTAAGTCGGTTTGCTTGAGTAATTGGAATCGTGTTTTCAACGCTATCCTCTATGTTTTGCTCAACAACTTCGATGTAGTCTTCGACTTCAAGTCCTATTTCCCAATCTTCAGGCTCAACATCTCCGCCACAAGCTACCAAAATAGCTAATGCGAGCAAGGATACGAGCAATAATAGCGTTTTTTTCATAATTACAACTCCTTTTCTGCTTTTCTAATCCTAAATAACCCCTTTTTTAAGAATCCAGCCCAAAGTCCGTTGCCAAATCCTTACAGATACTATGGTATCACAGCAAAAATCTATTGTCAACATTTTTTGAAAAATTTCACTACTCACTCCGCTCGGCGATAATGGCAAGCACCGTACCCAAAGCATCCATGCCAGGGCGGTTGAAATAATGCGGCTCTACGGGGAATTCTTCCGTATTGCGACCTGTGTTGTCGGTTATATAAAACAAATCCATGGAAACAATATTTTCGGTTCTGGGCAGCGAAAAATAGACACGCCCCCAGCTATTTCTATTGTTAGCTTCTTGCCCAACCAAAATAAATCCCGCCTCTTTTGCTAGCCGCGAAAATATCTCCGCCGCTGAAAAGTTGCCAGATCCTATTAAAAGCCATATATTGTCAGCAAACAAAGATTTGCGCGGCATAGCACTTACGCTGTTATCAATGGGGTCTATTAGAGTTTCGAGTATAAAACCATAGGCAAGATTTTCTAAATCCTCTGCGTTCATGTCTATAAGATTGTTTTGTTCCGCAAATTCTCTTGCAGGTACAAGAGGGATTTCTGGAACATTACGCAAAAATAGATTGCCGCCAAGGATAGGCGGCCTAGAAACTAAATTTGTATGAGTTCGATATGCCATTTCCCCGTCCATAATAAAAGCAAATTCTCGGAATTTCAGAGTTTCCTGTATATTTGGTCTTAGAAAAGTATCTACGACTTCTCTTATGAAACCTCCGCCAATATGCCTTAAATCTAAAATAATATGCTCGTATCCTTGAATTTCTCCGATAAAATTCTGCACCTCTTGCACCCGAGAAAATAGAGAGCGTGGTGCTGGAAATTCAAAAAATTCTGTCGGTATGACTATTAAAGCGATTCTGCCCTCTTCGATTATCCTTGAACCTGTACTAATTGATGAATTATGATTACCACCACTAGCCACTCGCCAATGATGATTGGGGTTCAAATCCAAATGTGCCAAATTTCCAAAACTTCTAAATGTATTGTTTATGCGTGTTGCAAGACTAGCACTAGTTAGAAAATCTGTTCGATTTGGAATAAAGGCTGCTAGGGGCTGCTCGTTTCCGAATCGCCTTTCCACCACCCCCAAAAAAGGGAAATTCTCTTCGAGTGTTCGTGCTAAAAATTCAAGGTCATACAAAAAATCCTCGGGAGTGAGTTGGTTTCGGTTTGCGAATCTTTCGGCTATTCTTTGAACGTAGGTATCTTGTATATCTTGTGCATATTGTTTGCTATCCTCTTGTTGTTCTACAGCATTATTGGAATGTTGTTCAATGTTTTCCACATATTGCTCGCTATCGCTGCCACAGGCGACCAAAATCACCACAAGCAGAAACACTATTTTTTTCATACGCCTAACTCCCTTTAGTCAAAACCAAGGGGTTTTTGAAAAACCCTTATATATTGTCTAGCATGAGGCTTATTCCCTCAATGCCTACATCTAAAATATAGACACATAATATCACAGTGAAAACTTTTTGTCAACCTTCCTGACCTCACACCTCAAACCCTTGTGTCAACAATTCAATCAACAACCCATTAACAACAGGCGGCAATATCATCATTTTCGTATCCCAAAATCTTCACCACCACAACCTACCAAGACCAAAATAAAAAAGCAACAACCAACTCGCTCTCGGCGATTCTTATGTCTGCAAATTTATTTCATTCCATGTCCACAAAAGTGTCCCTTGACAGCGATTTTACTGACTTGAGATAATGGAACAAGCGAAAAATTAAAAATTCCCGTTTTCACGCAACAGGTCGATAACCGTGTTAAGGGTGAATGGCAACATTGTTATCAATAAGAGACGAAATGTCGAGATAAACATCTAGGCACATTCATGAAAAACGCAACTCGCTCCATGAGCAGACCGAAAGCCATCCATTCGCAGGGATTGCTTAGAAAGGGGACGTAAAATGCCCAATCAAATCAATAAAATACTAGGCAGAATAATATTTTTAGTATTCATGCTAATGATGTTTTTGCTATTCCTGATTTTTCCGATAATCACAGCAATAGAAACAAGCGAATCAAACTCCGCTCACATCTACATTACCGAGCAAACTTTCATACGTGAACAGGAAAAAATCCGCCAACAAGCCGAACATCAAGCATTTTTAACGGATGCTTGGTGGTGGATTGAACAACAAAAAAACGACTAGCCAACCAACAGTTGGTCTTATAGTGAAAAAAGCTATAACTTAAGGAAGGGGTGAAAATCATGACCAAGTAGGACATGGCACATATCAAGAGCCCTTAGCTGTAGAGTGCAAGGAACGCAAATGACGAGCAAAAACAGTTCCGTTGATGGATTTTATATTGCGTTTTGAGGAGAGTAATGCGATAAACAAAGGTAGCACATTTATCCTAAAAGAAGGCGAGGACGGAGACGGAGACGGCGAGGACAACTCCGCCACCGAACCCGAAAACAACCCGTTTGCACTCATTAAGGGCAGACTTTATATCTCAGTCTGCCCTTTAGCCATGCTATACCGCTAGTCCGCTCGTGCGGCTCACATATTCCTTTTTTACTGGTACTAAAATCTTCCTCAGCTCCTCCTAAAGTACCACCATTTAAGAATTTTTCGATTGTTGCGACTCCCATGCCTTGATTTTTTCGTATGCTTTGGTTAGTTCTTCTTGTAGGGTTTTGTTTTCGGTTGTTAGTGTCTTAATGTCGGTTGCCAGTACCTTATTATCCAACTTCAACTCCCTAATAACAGGCGTAAGCTTCGCACGCTCCTTTGCCATGCCGCGCCTTTCTATCAACTCTGAACGGCTCACATATTCTTTTTTTACTGGTACTAACATACTTTCAAGCCCCTTTCTACCAGGATTCCTCTTCCCGACATACTTCAAAAGCCCCATTCCCATTGCGACCGTTGCATCGAGCATCTCGTCATACAATACATCCGAAATATCCTCGTTGGTGTAAACGGTTTTGAGGGCGGTTATTGTGCTGCTAATATCCTCTTTTAAATCGTTTGCCGCCTGCTCGCTGTCGGGATTGCTTGCTAGAATCGGCTTGTGTTTGTTCATCACCTATAATTCAACCTTATCACGCCATTACACCCAGTTACATTTACTGATATTTCCGCCATTTAATTTCCAAAAAAACACCCATTTCGCCAGTTTCCCGACCATATTAATGCCAAATTAATGCCACGGCAAAAATCACTCCCCACTTTTTTTAATCAAATCATCAATCAAATTCGCCGCCTCGATGCGCGAATTCGGATACAGATGCGAGTAGACATTTAACGTGGTACTCACGTTCTCATGCCCTAGGCGTTCGGACACCACTAAAACAGGCAACCCCAGCTGTATCAACAGCGATGCGTGGCTGTGCCGAAAATCATGTAATCGTATGTGCTTTAGCCCGCTCGCCTTTACCGCCTTGTCTCGTGCATATGTAAAATACATCTTGCTACACGGGAAAATCCGCTCGCTTGGCTGCCAGTATAAATGCAAATCGGACAAATATTGTTGAACCGACTCCATCAACGCTTGCGGAATCGGTATCTCTCGCACAGACTTCTTTGTTTTTGGCGGGAAAATCCCGCCCTCGCCCTTGATAACTTGATAATTTTTGGTTATTTTCAGCACGTTCGCATCAAAATCAAAATCACTCGCACTCAACGCCAACAACTCCCCAATCCGCACCCCCATATAAAACAAAATCTTAAACCCAACCGCCGCTGGCACATTCTCCACACACGCTAAAAACTCCAAAAACTCATCATGTGTGTAAAAATTCATGCTCTCGGACTTGTTTGAGCCTATCCTACCCGCATTTTTGCACGGGCTTTCCGCTAACCCGTAAAATTTAACCGCATAGTTAAACACCGCCACAAGCTGGCTGTTTACCAAATTTGTATACGTGTTTGTGTAACGCTTTGCCAATATCCGTGCCTGCCACTTTCTCACGTGGATGGGCGTTATTTCATCCAATGTGAGATTGCCAAAAAACGGCAATATATGATTTTTCGCTATTGCCGTCTTTGACTCTTGCGTTGTCAAGCGTAGGCGACTAGACATATCCTCGGTATACGCCTCATACAGCACCTCAAACGTAATATTGCTAGACTTGCCCTGTTTCTCCAAAAATTCACGTTCAAATTTGACCGCATCCTTTCGCCGCTCAAAACCACGCTTTTTCTTTAGCTTGCGGTTGCCCTCCCAGTCTTTGTAATAACAGGAGACGTACCAAGTGCCTCGCTTTTCGTCTTTGTATACTGGCAATTTGCTACACCCCTTAATTTTTATCGGCTAGTTTCACGGCGGTTGTCAATCCGCAATCTGCAACTCTTCCTTTAATGCACGTTGTAGCGTTTTTGAAAAATTTACCCCTTTTGCTTCGGCGGTTGCATTTAGCCAAAACGGTATAGACAGCGTTTTTTTTGTAAAGCGGTTATTTAATTTTTCCCTAAATGGCGGCATAAATACCTCTACCAGTAGCGGAATTTGTGCATCTTCTAATTTTAATTGCCTTATATCGCTAGGTGTCGGAATTTTTTCGCTGTCTTTTTCAATGCTCCACATATGCAAACCCAAAGCCTCTTTTGTATTTTTAGCGACCTCTTCGGTAGTGTCTGCACAAGAAAAACAACCTGGCACATCAGGAAACTCAATGGCAATTCCGTTATCGCAATATGTGAGAATTGCAGGGTAAATATAAGTGTCTTTCATGGTAAAACCTCCATGCTTTTCGTCTTTGTATACTGGCAATTTTTCACACCGCCAGTTCCAACTCACGGGCGGGGGCTTGTGCACGGTCGTACTCCCAGGCCCATTCGGTCGCACCCACTAGACGGACACGAGCAATGTCGCCGAACGTAAGAAACGTATTAGAATAAGCTAACCCCAACACATCGCTAAAACTCCAACCAAATTCATCAAAATTTTCCCCACAGTCCTGTTCGAGTCCCTGCGAAATACCTGTAAAAGCCATAACGCCAATATTTCCCATACGTTTTGTATGTATTTCCACTCTTCTGCCTTTGTTCTCAGTTAAAAAAAGTTCCAAATATCCCTCTGTCATGGTTATCCTCCGTATTCATTGGGGTCAATGGGGTACGTATGCACCCCCGTGCTAGAATAAACTATTGTCAAAGTATCCGTCTCGACCCAACTCCTGCTGGAAATATCAAAATATTTCCCAACAGGTGCAAACGCTCGCACATTCTCTCGTGGATAGGCGGTTGATGTGGGGTGCATACGGAGAACGCCGCTTGCTTTGTGGGTGTCTACTAGTTGTTGCGGATCGATTTCACTGTATAAATACGAGGGCATCCTATTTCTAGGGGGATTGGCTTTTAATGCTGTTAAGCCCTCTCGCACTCGCTTTTTAATGGTATCGCTACCTAGTATATGGGCGTTTTGCTTTTTGTTGTCGATTTTCGTGGGATACGTCCCGTCCAATATCTTTTTCCTGTGGTCGTCTATTTTTATCTGCTCCTTTACACATTTTTTGTATATTCGGGGTTCTGCTCTAACTCCCTTTTTTCCCTTAATAGTGCATCCCTCTGTACCGTCAAAATCTTTTCACGGCATTTTTGTATTAGCAAAATCACAAGTAATATTGCTAAAGTTGTTATTAACGCTAAATTTAATGTACTCATAAAGTAGCGGATTTACAGGCAAGACGGAGGGGATTACTCCCCTCGCCTCATTTTGCGTATTTCCAACCGCAATTTCTGCATTTCCAACTTGGTTTTTTTCGATGCTAGGTGCGACTCCCTCATCTTGAAAATTGTGAATATTCCGCCAATAGTTGCTATAATCGTGGTTAGAATTTCTGTAAAATCCACCGTTTCACCTCCTCTCTTTGCTTTACACATCAGCATACTCGGGGTTCTGCTCTAAATTTATTAATAGCGTCAACAGTGAATGTCTCCCCTTTAAATTAAGTTTGTCGTAAATATTTAATATTTCCTCTTTTTCCTTGGTTAATTCTTTTTTGGGGGGCTGATGCATGGTTACACTTGAATTTCTATTAAATGCGATTCCGTTGTTTATTTGGACTGTTTCGTTGGTCGATGGGCTTATTTCGCCCGTAAGCAACCAATCAGTATTTAATTCCAAAAAACGGCATATACTTATAATTTTATTTGCAGATGGATTAGTTCCTTTTCTACGCCAATCACTAATAACTGCTGGGTTTATGCCCGTACCTTTTGCCAATTCTGCTTGGGTAATACGATTTTTGTCCATATAATCAAATAGTCTTTCGCTTATTGTCATAAAAATTGCCTCCAAAAAATTTTTTAATCTAGTTGCGGCAATATACTTGAAATGCCTATATTTGAGATATTTTGCAAAAATTGCATTATGCTATCCCTTGTATCTTTTGGCAAAGCAATATAAATTTGCAACATTGATTCCTCGAAATCGCTTAGCGAATATTTTTGAACCAGTTGCTTTACTACTTCTGTTTCATCAGTTAAAAACATATCGCCTACTCCTGTTTTCAACCAGTTTATATTTACCTTATATTCTTTGCAAATAGCCATAATTGTTTGCTCCGACGGGCTACGTTTGCCTTTTTCAATGTTAGAAATTGAACCAGTGGTAATGCCGATTCTGTTGCCAAATTCACGCTGTTTTAGCCCACGGGATTTTCTTATTTGTTTTATGCGTTCGTTCATTAACATATCTCCTCTCTAAATACATTATATCACACAAAAATATGCTTTGCAAAAAAATTTTGAAAAAAGTTTGACTTTTTTTGCAAAGCATATTATAATAATATTCATAGCATAAAAACGGGAAATTTTTGAAAGGAGTAAATTATGAAAATGATTGCACGAGAATTTGACCCCTATGAAATTGAAAATTTCGAAACATTTTGATGTTTCTTGCCCAGTCTTTTAGCTACTGCTATCTCTCATTCGTGTGTTGATTAACATAAAATCTTCCAGAAGACGGTCGAAAATTTCTCGCTCTTTTCCGTTAGATTTTGCATATATAATTAACAACTCTTCCGCATATTGACTAAGGTTATATTTATTTACGACCTCTTTTATAAAGTCGTTATTATCAGCCATCATGCACCCCTCGCCAGTTCTTAACCATTTTTCATTGATTAAATATTGAGTACATAATAGTTGCACAAACGTGTTATTCGGCACTACTCTGCCAGTTTCATAGCTGGCTAGTGCTTCTCTTTTTACCCCCAAGGATTCCCCAAATTCTTTTTGATTTAGTCCATATTCTTTACGGACTTGTTTTATTCGCTGATTCATACGCACTCCTTTGTAGATATTTGTTACATAACTATTATAACAAAAATAAATTGTTACTGCAATAACAAATTATTTCAAAAAATTTTTAAAAAGTGTTGACGGTAACAAAATTATATTGTATAATGTTACTAGAGTACCAAAAAAAGACAAAGGAGCGTCAAATATGTATGATATTTTAACAAAAAAGTTAGTCGAACAAAAGGCGAAAATGTTCAATGAGTTGTCTATTGCAGATCAAGAAAAATTTTTCTTTATCTTACAAGGTTGGAAAATGAAAGAATTAGATTTGCATAGACACATAGAGGAGAGGAGTTTCGACCTCCCAACCAAAAAGGAGGCAACCGAATGAGCCATCTAGGAGTAAATTAAAAAGGAGACCACTATGCTAACCAACGAAATCCTAAAAAAATACAAATTCCTTGATGTCGAGGACGTGATGCGTATAACAGGCGTAAAACAAACCAAAGCCTACGCCATAATCCGCAGCCTAAACAACGAGCTACTAGCGTCAGGACTCCCCAAACACGCCATAATCCGCGGCAAAATATCGCCCGACTACTTCTACAAAAGAATAATCGACACACACCCGCCACGATCACCCCCAGAAAAACCAGAAAGCGGATAAAACGTAGGGGCGAATTCCATCCGCCCGAGGGACTAGAAAAGGAGCAAAAAATGCTAAAAAACAGGCTATTATCAAGAGGGAAAAGCCCAACCATGCTGCAAAATAACGGCTGGGTAGTAGGAGCGGTGGTACAACTACCGACAGGAGCGTATTACATGGCGGACATCGACGACCCCCTAAATTTCAAATACGAAATCGACCCCAACACGCTAGGGCAATGCACAGGGCGGCACGACCGAGACGGCGACCTGATTTTCGAGGACGACCGAGTGGAGATGACCACCAACAACGAAAAGGAGACGTACCTAGTCATATGGCACGATGACGGATGGGCGTTCCAAAGTGAGATTGACGGCGACCTAGTATTCGGATTTTTTCCGCAAAAGTCGCTGAAAATCATAGGCAACACGCACGAGAAATAAATAGGCGAAAATAATAGCGGTTGGACTAGCGACCCAGCCGCTAAAATTTTTTATGCAAAAATTAAAAAAATGGAGGGTAATAAAATGACAACAAACGAGATTTTAAGCAGATTTAACAAGGTAAGCGGCAAAAACGGCAATTACATGGCACAATGCCCAGCCCACAAAGACAACAGACCAAGCCTATCAGTAACGGAAAAAGATGACAAAACGCTACTGCACTGTTTCGCAGGTTGCACATCAGAGAGCATCACGGCGGCGGTCGGCTTGGAAATGAAAGACCTATTTAACGAGCCATCGCAACCACAACCACAAAAACACCGCATAATAGCGACATACGACTACCGAGACCTAAAAGGCAAGCTGATTTTCCAAGTCTGCCGCCTCGAGCCAAAAACATTCCGCCAGCGGCAACCCAACCCCAGCCCAACCGCTCAACAGGACGGCAAACCGTGGCTGTGGAATTTGCGTGGAATAACGCCAATTCTATACAATCTCCAACAGGTAGCGGCTGCTATACAAAAAAAGCAGCCCATATATCTCGTGGAGGGAGAAAAGGACTGCCAAACCCTAATAAAACAGGGTTTTGTCGCCACGACCGCCCCCATGGGGAGCGAGAAATGGCGAAAAGAGTTCTCGCTAACTCTTAAAAATGCTAACATCTACATTATACCAGACAATGACCGAGCTGGCAAGTTACATTTACAAAAAATTTGCGAAACGCTACCAAAATTCGCCACCGCCGTCCACGTCCTCGACTGGCAAGACGAAAAAAGCAAGGATATTACAGAATTTCTCGAAGACGGCGGCAACTTTGAAACGCTATCGAAAAATTTCAAAAAATTCACACCGCAAATCCTAGACACAGACGGCTGGAATATCCAAGACTTGATAAAACTGCCCGACATCAAGCGGAAATTCACAATCGACAATATCCTGGCACGTGGCGTTTTCCTATTCGGTGCAGGCCCCAAGACAGGCAAATCGTGGCTAGTGCTAGACATGGCGACTTCCGTTGCACAAGGCACGGATTTTTGGGGACACAAAACAGAAAAAGGGGAAGTGCTGTACTTTGCCCTGGAAGACCAGCCGACGGACATTCGCGAGCGTCTGCAACTGATGAAACACGACCTGCCGAAACTCGCAAATTTCAACTGCTATTTCGATGCACCAGGGCTGGTCGATTCGGACGTAGCGTTTCTGACCTATCTCGAGAGCAAAATCAAGTTGCACCCACAGACAAAGCTAGTAATAGTGGACACATTCGCCGACATACGCAACACCGAGGCGGCAAGCAAAATGTCATATTACGGCGACAAAGCGGACATCAGAAACCTACGCAAAATCCAACAGAAATACGACATTTCGGTCATCTTGGTACATCACTCAAACAAAGGCACACACGAAAATCCGATGCACTCAATGAGCGGCACAAACGGTTTGCTAGGCGGCACAGACGGCAACTGGATATTAGAACGCCCCAAACTAAACGAGCCGAACGCCAAAATCTACATCAACAACCGCCGCACGAAAAGCCACTCGTTCAACTTGTATTTCAACGAGGACACGTTCCGCTGGGAAAACAAAGGCGAGGCCCACAGCCGCAACACCGACAAAGACGAACAATTTATGTACACGCTAGATGAATTTTTAGGCGGCAACGAGACCTGGAAAGGCACAGCGACTGAATTGTGGAATAAAATGCTACTGGCGGATAATGAGTTCAAAATGCCGCCAGCGATAGTTGTGAAAACGCTGAAACGGCTGGAATATCTGCTGAAAAGTGAGTATGATGTGGGGTTGGAGTTCAACCGAACGCACGGAGTAAGTCAAATCACATTAAACAGGGTGCAGGTAAATTAAGGGTGCAGGTAAAACTGATTTTGGGTGCAGGTAGCGGAAATTACCTGCACCCGATTTTTTGGCTAATTTACGGGATTTTTCGGCTATGGGTGCAGGTAGTGCAGGTAAAAAACAGATAGGTTTCGGCGGTTTTGTTTTTCGTAGGGGCGGATATTATCCGCCCGTTCCGCAAAAATTTTATTTATTTTGGAAAAACCTATGTAAAATTTACCTGCACTACCTGCACCCACGCACCGCAAAGCCAGTAAAAATCACGGTTTGAAAGGGTGCAGGTAAAAGTTGCTACCTGCACCCAAATCAATATTTACCTGCACCCAAAAATTTTTTCAAAAAAAATTGGGTTTGTCCGTTTTGTCCGATTTAGACGTGTTAAAATGGTACTATGGACAAGTGAACCCAAAAGAAACAGCCCAAAAAAAGGGGGATTTTCGTGGTAGCGAAAGATTTTGAAAATTTTGTATTCCTAAAGCGGGAAATAGCCGATATAAACGCCCAACTAACAAAAATCAAGCGGCGAGCGGCAATAGCCGACACCGTCCAAGACAGCCGCAGGGCAATCCCATACAATCAATACACACTAAAAATCGAGGGTATGCCCAAAAACAAAATTTATCAATGCGAACAACTAGAATCCAAGCTAGAAATGCGGCTTGCAAGGCTAAAAAGCCTGTCAATCGCCATGGAAAACTACCTATCACAGCTCCCTGACGTAAAAATCAGGCTGATAATAGAATACAGATATTTGCAGGGCAGGTCATGGCGCAACACAGCCACAAAAGTGTTCGGCTATCCCTCGGAAGACCGTGCCCGCAAAATGTTAAAAAGATACCTGGATAAACAGGAAAAAAGGAGCGAACAAAATGCAGGTTAAAATCCTAAACAAAAAGAAAACAGTAACAATCAAACAGGTAGATGGCCAAAGAGTAGACATCAACAAAGAATTCACCCACACCCGAGTAAACATAATAAACCCATCGGGCTTCGACCTAATGCAGCAATACGACGAAATCCTAAAAATCCTACCAGCAACCCAACCCGCCACCCTAGAGCTAACCCACCCCTCAGGAGCCGCCATCACAATCCCAAACATGGATTGCAAATACTTTTTCATGGGCGACTATGAGCAGATGACATTCTCAACATTCCAACCAAACGATGCAAGAGTGGACGAATAGCTTTTACAAAAAGCGAAACTGGCAACAGTGCAGAGAGAGTTTCCTAATCTCAAAAAATTACATCTGCAACCGATGCGGCGGCGTGGCAGAGATAGCCCACCACCGCATCCCCTTAACCCCCACCAATATACAGAACCCCAGCATAGCCTACGCCCACACGAACCTAGAGCCGCTCTGCCACACCTGCCACAACCAACACCACAAGAAAGCCAAGCCGACCGCACGCTACATAACCAACCCAGACGGCAGCATATCCCCCCCATAAAATCGCCGCCAGTCCCCCACCGTAGACCGTTACTGGCCTATAATTTTACTCTGTGGGGAGTGTGAGAGGGGGTGTATAAATGGATTATAAAGGCGAGTTTGATAGGCTGTGTGGGATATTTGACGGCGTGGATGCGAATAGGCTTGCCACCGTGCGGGCGCTGATTGATAATGCCGCTTGGACTACCGTTAAATTATCGGAGTTGCAACAGGCGATAGATGCCGAGGGCTGTGCCGTGGAATATCAGAACGGCGAGCGGCAGTCGGGCGTTAGTCAGTCGCCGAATGTTAAGACGCACATCGCCTTGACCAAGAATTTGACGACTATTCTCAAACAGTTAAGCGACTTAGCCCCACCTGAAAAACGCAAGGATACGAAATTACAAGCCTTTGCGAAAGTTAAAAAATAGCTATTTTTTCCCAAATTATAGCACCTTTCTTTCACGCAAGAAAGCCCTTTTTGGGCTTTTTTGCGTGGGATTGGGGCTTTTTTGTGTGGGGAAATTTAGTTGAAAAAATTGAGAGGAGGTGGTATAATATGGGTAAAGCATCTAGTAATCCAAAAATCAGCAAAATATTGACACATATGGAAGATTGGTTGGGTGCAGAGGCTCGGTTGATTAGGAATAAATACGGCGATAAGATTATTTTGTCAAAAGACGGCTTGCGGCGAGTCCGATTTGACATTAACCGCCCAAAACCGCATAACAATCAGCATATGCACGTTGAGCATTTAGTGGGGAGCAAATGGAAAGCTGTTGACCCCAACAAAAAGCAACTATATCCCTATGATGTTCCGCATAACTAGCTTAAAAGGAGGTTTAGCATGATAATTTTTGACGAAGTCGCAGACCGCCAACTTAACGAAATCACGCTGTTGCTTAGAGAAACGGAGATTAGTCAGATGATTGGCTACTTGGAAGATTTGCTTGAAGGAAAATCGTCTGATGTGCATTTTCACTTGAATAATGCGAATTACAGCAAAGAAATAACTCTGTCGCTTTACGATGACGGCGGCAGTAACAGTTTTGCCCCTAAATATCAGCAGGCTATAAAGGCAGAGGTGGGAAAATGACTGAAAAAGATTTGCGTTTGGAAAAGACCGCAGAAAATAGCCAATAAGTAGGCTATTTTTTGTTACTGGAAAATAGCGAGACACGCCCTTTTTGGGGGCGTTTTTTGTGTGCAGAAAGGAGATTTGACAATTAACCATGATAATATATGACGAGGACAATCGCCGACAGTTATACAACTTGACGCTGTTGCTGAATGAGAACGAGATACATCGAATGATGGAGTATTTGGACGAACTGCTGTTGGATTTGGCGGACGATGGGCATTTTCACTTGAATAGTGCCGATTTTAGCAAGGAGATTACGCTGGCGGTGTACGATGACGAGTCGCCTAGCGAGTTCGCCTTGGAGTACAGGCGTGCCATCGCAGAGCAGCGGGCTAAATTGGAATATTATTTTTATTAGTAGGGGCGGATAGAATCCGCCCGCAATCGTTTACGGTGGTGGGTCATGGCGGTTTGTTGACCCACGGGCGGATAATATCCGCCCCTACGAAAGCGATTTGCGATTTTTTGATAGGAGGATTTTGTAATGGACAAACTTATGGGAGTTAGCAACTTTCACATTGCGGATTATTCGGGGGCGAACGCTTATAATTTACCCGAAATTATGCCTAGTGCGCCGATTGATGTGGACGGCGTTAGGTATTTCGGCATATCCGAATGGAGTCGGATTAAGGACAGGGGCAACGCTATTTTGCATGGATTTAGCTATGATTATCATGTTAATCGGCTGTGGAATAATCCTAAGCAGTATTTGAGCGGCTTGCAAAAATTCCGTGCGGTGTGTACGCCTGATTTTAGTATGTATACCGATTTGCCTTGGGCTGTCAAGGTTTACAATGCGTACAAGCGGCAGTGGTTGGGGCGGTTTTGGCAGGAGAATGATGTAACGGTCATTTCGACTTTGTCGTGGGGCGAGGGACAGATTGAGGACTGGACGTTTGACGGCGTACCGAAGCGTTCGCCTGTGGCGTTTTCGCTGGCTTATAATAATATGGATTTGGAGCTTGCGGTGGCGGAGATTAAGCGGATTTTGGATTTGCTTGAACCTAGTCAGATTTTTGTTAAGGGCGGCAAGCGGAAGTTGGATATGTTGGACGGACTGGGCGTGGAGTTTGAGATTATTCCGTTGTTTGTGCCTAGTTCTAAGCGGAAAGAGGAGGAGTAAATTATGGGAAAAGCTAGTAGTGGGAGTTTGAAAGGTCGGAATGGTGCAGGTGGCGGCGGTGTTGTACGCCCGCAGACTATCTATGATAGGTTGGAATCTGCAACCACTCGGGACGGGGCGAGGGCTATGCTTGATGGACTAAGCGGCAGAGAAATACAAGAGATTGCTAGGCATTATTCGATTGGCGGGCTTATTAATACCAGAGCTAGACGGGTGGATGCTATTGTTTCGATGGTTGTTGGAGTGAGGTCGAATAGAGCTGCTGTTGCTCGAGAGATTGCTAGGGCTCAGAGGGCTGAGACTGCTAGGCTGAGGACTGGGCCGATACGTGAATAGGGATTTGTAGGGGCGAACTCTGTTCGCCCGCAATCATCGAAAATTTGCACCCCTCTTGGCGGTTTTTTGACCCACGGGCGAATGGAATTCGCCCCTACGTTTGTGGTTTGCGATTTTTTTGTTGGCGGTTTTCGATTTTTTTGGTTTGTGGAGGGCGTTTTTTGCGTTTGCTCATTCCGTTGCCGATGTGGTATAATTGGATTACGAAATTTAAGAGGCGGAGGGCAGGGTAAATCTGCACAACCACCCAACCAAATTGCCGACTGTGTTTAGTCCGTCTGATATTGATTCGGACGGCTTTATGAAAGCTAAGGGCGGCGAGATGGTTAGTCAAAGTGGGCAGGTTGACAAAATAAATTATAGCGATAGATTTACCTACCGAAACGCTTGGATTTTGTCTAGTAAAATGCAACTTATTAGCAATAAATTAAGCGATGGCAGCTATATGAGCGAAATAAAAAAGGACATTAAAAAAGGGAATATTCCCAACATGACAAACAAAGAATATAAGTCATTGCGTTGGCGTGAAAGAACAGCGTTCAAGGAGTTGGAAAAAGCGAAACGGTATGTTAGAGACACGCAAAAAATTCTAACAGACCCCAAATTGCAACAAGATTTGGGCTTTACCTTTGAATCAAGCTACAAACCATAAAAGGCGGTGTAAACATGGAAGAACAAAAAAGATATTATAAATGCGGCGGCTTAACGTCTCCGCCTGATTTGGACGATATAATTTTGGCGGACGAGGAATCTACAACTATTTCCAAACAGAAAAATGTTATAGAATACCTTATAAATGAAATCGAGTGCCGAATCGAGGCTGGATTGTCAAAAGCCGATATTACAGAAAAAAAATTGATGGGCATAATAGACGAGCAAGCCAAGGACGATACGCTTTTAGACCTGGATGACGATGTTGATTCTGAAACTTATAAGGGGTATTTGGAAATTTGCCGTTTTGCAATGCAACCCACGATAACAAAGGCGGTGCTTGCACATTTTAACGTCGCGCATTTGTCTCTTGGGGACGCTTGACTCCGTCCGCACAGTCTTTTGGGTCTTGAGGGGGTGTTTTTTTGAACCCAATAAAAGAATACACAGCCGCCATCACAAGCGGCGAGATAACAGCTGGGCGCTACGTCCAGCTTTTATATGCGAACATCGAAAATAGCCTAGATGCGGGGCTTTATTTTTTTGACGAAAAGAAAGCCGCCAATATTATTGCCTTTATCGAGACGATGTGCCATCACAGCAAGGGACGGTCGGATTTGATTACGTTGGAATTATGGCAAAAGGCTATGATTTCGTGCATTTTCGGGCTGGTGGATGCGGACGGCTGGCGTGTCTTTCGTGAGGTGTTTGTGCTGATTGGTCGCAAGAACGGCAAGAGCATTTTGGCTAGTACGATAATTGCGGCTATGGCGTTCTTGGATGACGAATATGGTGCGGAAATTTATTGCCTTGCTCCGAAACTTGGACAGGCTAATATTGTTTTCGAGGAGAATTTTTTGCAGATGTTGCAAGCCGAGCCAGAGCTGTTTGAATTGACGAAAAAGCGGCGTGGGGATTTGTATATTCCGCACTCGAACACGATAATAAAGCCGATTGCGTTTAATTACAAAAAGGCGGACGGCTATAATCCGCATCTGACGGTGGCGGACGAGTTGGCTGCCTGGCCTGCGGCTACTGGATTGAAACAGTACCAGGTTATGAAAAGCGGGCGAGGTGCTAGGCGGCAACCGTTGATTTTGTCGATTACGACCGCTGGCGATGTCAATGACGGCATTTTTGATGAGTTGTTCACTCGGTCCACTCGGTGGCTTGAAGACCCTACTGCCGAGGATAGGCTGCTGCCGTTTCTATACATGATTGACGATGTGGGGAAATGGGATGATGTCGAGGAATTGAAGAAAGCCAATCCCAATATGGGCGTTTCGGTGTTTCGTGAGAATTTTTTGGATGACATAAAAGTGGCGAAAAACTCGTTGCCCGAACGTGTGGAATTTTTGATGAAACACGCTAATATCAAGCAAAATTCTAGCACGGCTTGGATAAATTATGAGCTGGTGCAGCAGTGTTTGGAGATTGGCAAAGGGCGAGAATTGGCGGATTTTAGGGAAAAATATGGCGTTGGTGGGATTGATTTGAGCCAGTACACGGACTTGACGGCGGCATCGGCGGTGTTGGAGATGGACGGTATCCTTTACGGATTCGTCCAGTTTTTTATTCCTGGCGAGCGGCTTTTGGAATTGCAGACGCGCGATGGCGTGCCTTATGATATTTATCGTCAGCAGGGATTTTTGCGTGTGAGCGGCACTCATAAGATTGATTATAAGGACGTTTTGGAGTGGTTTTTGTGGCTGGAGCGTGAGTATCGGATTCGCTTGCTGAAAGTTGGATATGATAGGAATATGGCGGCTTATCTGATTGACGATTTGGCGGCGGCTGGGTTTCATGTGGACGATGTACATCAAGGGGAAAATTTGTCGCCTGTGATTAAGGAGTTTGAGGGGTTTATCCGTGAGGGGCGGTTTGGGATTGGCGGTGGGAATAATTTACTCGCCGCCCATTTTTTGAATGTGGCGTTAAAGCAGAATACCGAAAGTCGGCGTGTCAAGCCTGTTAAGATGGAGCAGAGGGCTAAGATTGATGGTTTTGTTTCTGTCATTTGTGCTATGACCGTGCGGCAGAAGTATTTTGGGGAAATTGGGTGGTTTTTGGAGAATTTGCCGTAGGGGCGGGGTCTGCCCGCCCGCTCTGTTCGCCCGCAATCATCGAAAATTTGCACCCCTCTTGGCGATTTTTTGACCCCACGGGCGAATGGAATTCGCCCCTACGTTTGCGGTTTGCGATTTTTTTGTAGGGGCGGATAGAATCCGCCCGCAATCGTTTATGGTGGTGGGTCATGGCGGTTTTTTGACCCACGGGCGGATAATATCCGCCCCTACGTTTGCGGGAGGCATTTTTTTCGTAGGGGCGAATTCCATTCGCCCGCATTTTTTATCATTTATAAAGGAGGACAACATGACAAAAGCTGAAATAACAGCAACAATCAACGAAATAAAGCGGCAAAAGCGGCAGGTGGAGAAATACAGCGAACTGCTGGCGGCGGCTGAAACCAAGTTAAAGGCAGAAATGGAGCGGCGGTCGGTGGATTTGCTTGTGGTTGACATTTACAAAATCACGTACAAAGAGACCACGCAAAACCGCATTGACGGCAAGGCGTTAAAATTGGATTTGCCTGAAATTGCTGAACGATACAGCAAAGAGACCAAATACAAAAGGTTGCTGATAACATGAATTTACTGGATTTGTTTAAGCGGAAGACGGCTCGGACTGCCGAAATTTACAAATATTTTGAGTACGTAAACGGCTACAGCCCTGTGTTTTCCACGAAAAATGCGGGGCTTTATGAAATGGAGTTGACACGTGCGGCTATTCATGTCTTTGCGAATGCTGTTAGCAAGCTAAAAATGGAGTTTTTTTCGTCAAGCACTGATTTTCGTGAGGATTTGCGTGGTGCGTTGGAGTTTCGACCGAACGCAGATACGGACAGTGCGAAATTTTTGTATCGGCTGGCTACTGCTTATTTAATGCAGAATAACGCCTTTATTGTGCCTGTGGTGGACTTTGACGAATGGGGCGAGCGTGTTGTTGGTTATCGGCAGGTTTTGCCGTCTAGTTTGCAGATTATCCGTGATAATGGGCGGTTGTATGTGCAGATGACCGATAATGACGGTCGAGTTAGCGTTTTGGAATATGCTAAAATAGGGCATTTGACACAGTTTCAATATGAGAATGACTATTTTGGGGCGGATAATCGAGCCTTGGAACATACGCTTAAACTCATTGAAACGCATAACTCGTCTATTGAAACGGCTGTGAAGAACTCGGCAACTGTGCGGTTTTTGGCTAAAGTGGCTAATAAATTTGACGATAAGGTTATCAAGCGTGCGCGTGATGCGTTTGCCGAAAGCAACTTGACGGCGGATAACAAGAGCGGGCTGATTGTTTATGATAATACTTTTGCCGATTTTGTGCCTATAAATAGCACTCCTTATACCGTTGACACGGCGCAATTACAGCTGATACATCAGAATATTTATAATTATTTTGGCGTTAGCGAGAATATGCTGCAAAATAAGTTTTCTGGCGATGATTATAATGCGTTTTATCAAGGGAAGATTGAGCCTTTTGCTATGCGGCTGGGTTTGGTTTTAACGAATATGACGTTTTCGGCGGCGGAGGTTGCGGCTGGCAATCGGATTGTTATTACTAATAATAATTTATTGACGGCTAGTGATAAGACTAAGTTGGAGTTTAGTACGAGTTTAGTTGACCGTGGGATTATCACGCCCAACGAGGCACGGGCGGTTTGGGGGTTGAAACCCTTGGAGGGTGGGGATTCTAGGATTGTTCGGCGGGATTACATTCCTGCGGAGTTGTTGGGCGTGGAGCTCACGGAAACGCCGACTTAATCTTGACAGAAAGGGGGTGATTATGTGAAGAACGATGTAGAATACAGGAGTTTTAGCATTGAGACAGATGTTGCAGAAAATGCAACTACTGAAAATTTTTCGGTGGTTGGCTATGCGACTTTGTTTGAGCCTTATTTATTGCATGATTTCGGCACTCGCAAGACTTACGAACACATCACTCGCACGGCATTTGACGGCGTGGATTTTTCTGATGTGATTATGCTTTATAATCACGAGGGGCGAGTGCTTGCTCGTTGTGATAATGGGACGCTTGAGATACGTGCTGATGAGCGTGGGTTGCGTGTGTGGGCGGATTTGTCTAAGAGCAAATATGCACGTGAGATTTATGAGGATATTGCGGCTGGGCTGATTCGGCAGATGTCGTGGGGGTTTACCATGGCGGAGGTTGACCATGTGGCTAGTGGCGATAATACCAATATTCAGACGGTTAAGCGGATTAAAAAGGTTTATGAGGTTTCGGCTGTTAGTTTGCCTGCTAATAATCAGACTAGTATTGTTGCACAGCGTGATAGTGATAAAAACCGCCGCAATGCTTTGAAGACGGCTATAACTACGATTATTAAGAAACCTTTGCCTATATTATAGGCTAGAAAATGGAGGTCATAAAAATGACGATTACACAGATTGATGAGAGATTGACCGCAATACGGTCAGAGTTGGAGACTGGGGATTTGGCGGCTTTGGAGAAAGAGACGGCTGAATTGGTGGAGAGGCGTTCTATTATTTTGGCGGAGCAGGAACGCCGTCAAAGGGTGCTTTCTAGTATTGCTGAACAGCCGCAAGTGCCTGTTGCGGAATTTTCCGTAGGGGCGGATATTATCCGCCCGCAAACACCCGAACGCCGAGATGTTTCGGAGGACGAATACACTAAACATTTCATGGAGTTTGTCTGTCGTGGCGTGAAAATTCCAATGGAGCAGCGGAACGCTTTTACAACCACCAGCGATGCGAGTGCTGTTATTCCCACAACGATTGCGAATGAGATAATTAAACAGGCGAGCGTTTATGGGAATCTGTTTGCACAGGTGCGTAAATTGAATATCCAGGGCGGTGTGGATTTTCCGATATTGAGTTTGAAACCAACGGCGGCTTGGATTACCGAGACGAAACCATCGGATAGTCAAAGCATACAGGCTACTAGTACCGTTAATTTTGGCTATCATGGCTTGGAATGTCGGATTGCCCAAAGTTTGCTGGTTAGCGTGGTTACGATTGAGGAGTTCCGCCGCCAGTTTGTGCCGCTGGCTGTCGAGGCTATGGTTGTGGCTATTGAGAAAGCTATTATTCGTGGGTCCGGCGTTGGGCAGATGAAAGGGATTCTCAATGATGAGCGAGTTGCCGAGGATAATAAGATTGAGATGACGGCTGCCGAGGTGGCTAGTTTTTCGGATTGGAAGTCGAAAGTGTTTGCTAAAATGAAAAAAGCGTATAGGGACGGCGTTTTTATTATGGCACAGGGGACTTTTGATGCGTTTATTGATGGGCTGGTGGATGCGAATGGTCAGCCGATTGGGCGTGTGAATTATGGCATTGATGGGGCTGAAACCTATCGGTTTGGCGGTCGATTGATTGAGATTGTCGAGGATGATTTGTTGCCAGCGTTTGGCGATGCGAATGTTGGCGAGGCGTTTTGTATTTATATGAAGCCCTCGGATTATGCGATTAACACGAATATGGGGCTTACGATTACGCATTGGGAAGACCCTAACGATAACCAGGTCAAGAATAAGTGTACTATGATTTTGGATGGGAAGTTGCTTGATACTAGTGGGGTGTTGGTTTTAAAAAAGGGGTAGATGTTTTTGCTCCTGTGATGCCGCCAGTTGAGGTTTTGGACGGAGATAATTTTGGGTTTAATCGTCTGAAATTTAATTTGTAGGCGGATTTTGGCAACCTATCGAATTTTTCGATAGGTTGCTTTTTGATTTTGGAAAGGGGGTGGGGAAATGCGGAAAAGGCACAAGACAGCCCTGTATCGTAGGAAATCGAGCAAAGCAAAAGAGCCTTTCAGTACCGTGGACAAGTCTGAAAAACTCTTTAAAATTGGCTGTTATGCGTTTGGCTCGGTTTTTTATATCGTCAAAATTCTTGAACTGATTATTAGTATATCATAAAAGAATGGGCGGTGTCAAGAATGAAACAAAAAAAATTTGCAAAGGGCAGACGGTGGGCTTGGGCTTTTCGGAGAAAGGCTCGAAAGTTTGATAGATACGTCTGTGATGAATAAGCATAAAATCCAAAACACATACAAACTCAACCGCTCTCTACACCAAAACCAATCACGTGGCATTGATTTGGCATTAAAAGCCCCCAAACGGGGGCTTTTAAGCAAGGCATTTTAATTTCACGCCTTTTATGATATAATAAAACAAAAACTCAAAACGAGGTGCTACAAATGAAATTATTAGACCGTCCGCAACAAGTAGAATTTCCCTGCCCAAAATGCAAACAAATAACTTTTGAGATAAAATTCGATGCCCTGCCTAGCCTGGAGGGAAATTTTATCTGCCCCGCCTGTCGAAACGACATATCGGCAATGATTGCAGAAGTGCGAAAAACCGTAGAAAAACACCAGGATAGCCGAGAACATCTAGAATCTATAAACGCGGAAATCTATTACTGCTGACATAGCTGATTACTCATCCAACAACCCGTCAAACCCAATCGGACCAGGCTTAAACATATCATCGTGCGGGTTCTTTTTATACACCTTTTCCATGCGTTTCAAGACTTTCATAAGGCGGTTGATGTATCGAGGGCTGGTTTCATACTCAAAAGTAAGCCCGTTTTCATACCCCTCGCAATAATCCCAGTACCGTTCAATCATTTCATCAAAATTGCCTTTAAGTTCGCCACGCTGTGCCGCCGCATCGAGATTCTCTAATGCTTGATACCACTTGTGCCATTCAATAATCAGCTTTATTGTATTTTCTTTGTTGACACCCATCTCCATAATGCCGTCCTGAACAAGCACGTCCGCCGTAAGTTGCAATTCTTCGGCAAAATTATACTGAACAAGGTCCTCGTGAATCGAATTGCTCAAATCCGTCATTTTCTACCCGCTCCGTCCTAAATATTCCTGTGAGTGAATGTGTAGTTGTATTTTCTAGCGTTCTGGGTCAAAGTCGCATTGATCAGCCTAGCATATTCTTGGCTTCGAGAAATTCTCGTTTTGTTAAAAAATCGCTGTATCCCTTCTCGGTTACGTCTACTCAACGCCTGTCTCCTATCAGCACTCAAACTCTCCAAAATGCCCCTATTAGAAATCCGTGCCTGATGTTCAGCACTCAGCCTATCCAAAACCGCCCCCAGCCCTTGAACATCCGCCTTGGTAGCCGTATCACTCCACTTAAACGAAGCCCGAAAAGTCCCAGCCGCAACTCGTATTTCCGCCAGTTTCAACTCATAAGCCGTTACCAAATCCGTTCTCGAGAACGATGTTAAATTAAACGCCACGCCAGACGGGTGGTTGTGGACGGCTATTCCGCCCTTTGCACGTTCACGCTCCTCGGGGGTCAAATTTTTCAAATCTACGCTACCTTGACCGCCTTTCAAGCCCCTAATAAGCCTATTTTCGCCATCGAAAACCGCAAAATTCTCAAAATCTTTGTCTTTTGCAATACGGTTTTCGGCACTCCTAGCCCTGCCGCCGCCCCTTAGTGCATTGCTACTAGCCTTTCCCATTATAGCACCTCCCTCCAAAAAAATCAAAATAAAAAAGCCCCCGAAACCGAGGGCTTTTTCATCAAAAAATCATACCAATTTATAAAACCGATGCCCGCCATGGTCAAAGACTTTCGCCAAAGTCCCCGACTTAACAGCTTTCTCATGCCAGACGTTGGGCGAAATCGATGATAGAGCATGAAAAAAAGTAGCACCCTGCGAATAATCCACGCCGTCCAAGGCTTGCTTTACGGCGGATTTTGTGGTAGCGGAGGGCTGGGCTTGATTAAAATCGGGCTTGACGGTGGGCGAAAACGCACCAGGTTGAAAAACGATGTCGTGCAGGGTAGCGGTTGGATTATTCCGCAAGCGGTTGAGAACCACGTTCGCAACCAAAACCTGCCCCTTTTCGTCCTCGCCACGAGCTTCCCAGTGTACGATGGTCTCGAGCAATCGAATTTCGTCCGCCGTGAATTTCCCCGTAGGGGCGAACTCCGTTCGCCCGCTTTCTTTGTCGGCAACAGCAACGGCAACAACAGGCATTTTCCGCCCCTCGTCCCAACTGGCGACAAATCCCAAAGCCGCCGCCAAATCCGTTAATCGCACAAACGTCTGTCCATTCTCGATAAGCCCGCCGATATTCTGCACCTTGCCGAGTATCTCAACCGTGATAGATTGCGGCGGG
>WRKH01000309.1 GCA_009778175.1 Turicibacter sp. | reverse complement strand
GGTTTTAATCTCTAAAAAGGAGGAGTTTTATGGGAGATGTTGGACTTTGGGCATCGGTGCCTGCTAGTACGAATGCGGCGGCTGCTACGGCGGCGGCACGGCAACCTAGTGGCGAGCTGGATAGGAACGCCTTTTTGATGTTGCTTGTTACGCAAATGCAACATCAAGATCCGCTTAATCCGATGGACGATAGGGACTTCTTGGCTCAAATGGCTCAATTCTCGGCACTGGAACAACAGCAGCATATGACTAGGTCGATGGAACGGCAACAGGCTTATTCCTTGATTGGAAATGATGTCTATGCCCATTTCTTTGACGAAAATGCTGGCGAATTTGTTGAGGTTTTTGGGCCGGTGCTGACGGTAACGCATAATGGCGCAAATACGCTGTTGGGCGTTTTGACCGATGTTCCTGTAACGGACGATGACGGCGAGGTTGTAAGGGATGCGAATGGCGATATTGTTACCATTTCTCGTACGGTGGACGTGCCGCTCGAACGGATTACTTGGGTTATGGGCGATAGTATGTCCAGCCAGTTGCAGGGGATTTTGGACGGCGTGGCTAATGCACGAGATATTGGGCTGATTGGTCGGTATGTACAGGCGATTGTTACGGAAGAGGGGCAAGCGGCTGGCTTTGTCGAGGGTGTGGTTGAATTTGTCAGATTCTCGAATGGTCAAGCGATACTTATGGTGAATGGACAAGAAATTTTCGCCGATGAGGTATTTTCCGTTTCCGATCGTCCGCTTGTGCTGGGACGAGAGATTTCAGGCGTTTTCATAAGAGAAGGCGGCGGCGGAATCGAGGAATTGGCTGGCTTGATACAGGGAATCAGCATTTCAGGCGGACGTGCGTTTGTGGATATTGTGGGCGGCGGCAGAATACCGCTTAACCGCATAGACGAACTGGTCGAGGGCTTGCAATTTGTGGGCAGGGGCGTAACGCACCCAACCTTGACAGGGATGCGTGGCGTAATTGACAGGGTTTCGATACGAAACGGTGCGGTTTACCTACATATTGGCAACCAATCGGAAGAATTGCGAGAATTTCTCTCGACTGGCGGTCGGCAAGTGCCGATTTCAGAGGTAGCGCCGCCTGACGAGGAGGAAAATCCTGACGAAAATCCTGAGGAAGAAGACGAATAAAAACGAGGTGTGCAGACCATGGATGGACTCACAAACATAAATCCACTAATAAATCAACAGCCGCAACGGTCAAGAGCGGAGCGGAGCGAACCGCCGCTTGGGCGTGAAAATTTCAGCCAGATGTTACAGCAGACGATACAGAGTCGGCAGACGGTCAATTTTTCCAAACACGCAAATATGCGGTTAAATGACAGGAGCATACAGCTAACAGGCGAGCAGTTGGAGCGAGTGAACACAGGGCTAAACAAGGCTCATGCAAGGGGTATTCGAGATTCGCTGGTTTTGGTAGACGATGTTGCGTTAGTGGTAAATGTAAAGAGCAAGACGGTAATAACGGCTATCGGCGACGATCGGGATAATATTTTTAGTAATATTGACGGTGCGGTGATAGTGTAGGTAGTCGGACTTTTACAAGAGACTACAAAAACGTCTGAACGACAGAAGACGTTTAACATTCGCTACTTAATGGCTCGTGGCGTTCCGCCAACCATTACAAATTTGTAGCGATAAAGTATAGCCAAGACCCAAAAAAAGCGAAAGTTGGGGTCAAGGGGCTTGCCCCTTGCGGGGTTTGGGGTTTTTGTCAAGCGCCCCAAGGTTTTAAGGTTGTAGACGAGAAGAGGTAAAAATTTATGATGCGATCGTTGTTTTCTGGTGTGTCTGGGTTGAGAGTGCATCAGACTAGGATGGACGTTATAGGTAATAATATTGCGAATGTTAATACGGTGGGCTTTAAGTCGGCACGGATGACGTTTGCGGATGCGATGAGCCAACGAGTTTCAGGTGCTACGGCGGATAATCCTGATTTGGGCCGAGCTGGGCGGAATCCCCAGCAGATTGGGCTGGGCGTTAATGTGGGCTCTATTGCTAATATGATGAGCCAAGGTGCGTCGCAAAGGACGGATAGAGCGCTGGATTTGACAATTCAGGGCGAGGGATTTTTCATTGTTTCGGACGAAAGTGGGACGTTTTTTACCAGGGCTGGAAATATCGACTGGAATGGGAATATGTTCTCGATAGGCGGAATGAGGCTTATGGGCTGGAATGCGGTGGAAGATCCGAATCGGCCTGGTGCGTTTGTGATTGAACAGGGTACTGTGCAACCGCTTGTAACGCCGCCAGCTGTGCATTTCATGGATCCCACGGCGACCACTTTGATTGATGCGATTGGCAATCTGAATATCGAGAATTTGGTGGACGGCAGCATAATCAGACCTGTGGAATTTTACGACAGTATCGGCAATAGATACACGGCGGACGTGATGTTTACGTGGCATCATCCAGCGGACGATGAAACGCCGCCGTCTGACAATACTACGAGCGTGTGGACGTTTAATTTTCTACCGATGGGCCCTGGAAACGAGCCGAGCAATGAGGTAACGATTTTTCCGAACGGCGATAGGAATCGCCCAATTACGGTGCTTATGGAGATAGGTATTCCAGAGGACGTATTGCCAGGAGTAACGCCGTCGAATCAGGGGATAATCGAATTTAGCCCTGAAAATGGGCGACCGCACGTGATACGGACTGGGCCGCTACCAGGCGGCACAGGGCCGATTGAGATTCCACGGTTGGAATTTTCGTTGAATTTCAGCGTACCAGCGTTAGAGCCGCCGTCGGTAATCGGAGATGAGGCGGTAATCGACACGCCGCCCACGTTTAATTCAGGATTTATCCGTTTTAATGTGGACAATCTCCGCCAGCAATCAGGGATGCAGACGACAATGCGAATGAATTTCGTGGACGGCAGCCCTCCTGGGACGTTGCAGGATATATCAATCGGAGCGGACGGAATAATTACGGCAAGGTATTCAAACGGCGAGTTGAGGGCATTGGGACAGATACCATTAGCGACGTTCCTAAATCCAGAGGGATTGGAGCGAGTGGGGAACAATATGTGGACGACTTCCGCCAATTCCGGGCCATTCGACGGCGTGGGAGTAGGCGGCGATATGATACCAGGTTCAATAGAGATGTCGAACGTGGAGTTATCAGGCGAGTTCACCGAGATGATAACAACACAACGAGGTTTCCAAGCCAACTCACGAGTAATAACAACAAGCGACGAAATTCTACAAGAAACAATAAATTTGAAGAGATAAAAACCGTGGGGCTCTGCCCCACACCCCGCAAGGGGACAAGCCCCCTTGACCCCCTAACTTTCGTTTTTCATGGGTCGTGGCTTTCCGGTATGCTATGCAAATTTTTTGTGGTTGGTGTGGGTTTGTTTTTGCCAAAATGGCTACAAATTTGGAGCAGTTGGCGGGAATCCAAGGGAACAAAAAAAGCGAAAGTTGGGGTCAAGGGGCTAGCCCCTTGCGGGGTTTGGGGCAGAGCCCCAAGGTTTTAAGGAGGAAAAAGTTATGATGAGGTCTTTGTTTGCTGGTGTTTCAGGTTTGAGAGTGCACCAGACTAGGATGGATGTTATAGGTAATAATATAGCGAATGTTAATACGGTTGGGTTTAAGGCCTCTCGGATGACTTTTGCGGATGCTATGAGCCAGATGATTGAGGGCGCTAGTGCGGATAATCCGCAGACAGGACGAGTTGGGCGCGATCCGCAACAGATTGGGCTTGGCGTTAATGTGGGCGGTATTGATAATTTGATGACACAGGGTGCGGCACAAAGGACGGATCAGCCGTTGGATTTGACGATTCAGGGCGATGGGTTCTTTATTGTGTCGGATGAGAGCGGTACGTTTTTTACTAGGGCTGGTAATGTCAGGTGGAATGGGAATTATTTCTCGATTGGCGGCATGAGGCTTATGGGCTGGAATGCGGCGGAAGATGTGCGGAATCCTGGGACTTATAATATACAGCAGGGTATGGTGCAGCCGCTTAGGACACCGCCTGAAATGCATTTTATGGATCCTTCGCCGACTTCGTTGGTTACTGTTATGGGCAATTTGAATACGCTTGAGGCGACACATGACGAGGAACATGATCCGCCTACTACGTTTACTGTAACTAGACCTGTTGAATTTTTCGACACGTTGGGCAATCAGTATACGGCTATGGTAACATTTAGGTGGCATCCACCAACTAGCCACTCGATTTTTGAGGAAATGGGAGTTGACCCTGCCACGGTGGACGTGTATTCGTCCAACACGCAAAGTATTTGGACGTGGAGTTTTGATGGACCAGAGCCTGGCGTGGCGACGGTTACGCCTCGAGGTTCAAACGAGTCTGTGAATATAGAGGTAAATTTGGGCGAAGAAGATGGTCCTACTACTGGTATTTTGATTTTCAGCCCAGGAACGACTAGCGGTGGTGGACGGTTGTTGCACGTTGGTGGTTTTGATGCTGGTGCTTTCGACTCGGCCAACGCTATTCCAACGACTGGTGCACAAAGAAGTTTGAGTGTTTATCTATCGACAACGGAAGGCGGCGTGTTATTGCCACCAGCGTTCCCAGGAGCACCAGTACAGGAGGCGGACTATGAAGGGAACTTGGCATCGATTAACTTTGATTTCGGCGCATTGATGGCGGCACAGGGTATGCCGACGAATATGCGAATGACAATGCAGAATGGTAATGCACCAGGGCAGTTAGTGGAAATAAGTGCGGGAGCGGACGGCACTATTACTGGGCGGTATTCCAACGGGGTAACTCGGACACTTGGACAGATAGCGTTGGCAATGTTTATGAATCCAGCTGGGTTGCAGCGTGCAGGGAATAATTTATGGCTACCGACGGCTAATTCTGGGTGGTTTGACGGAGTTGGGGAAGTTGGGGATATGATGCCTGGTACGCTTGAGATGTCTAATGTGGATTTGTCTAGCGAGTTCACGGAGATGATTATTACGCAGAGGGGATTTCAGGCTAATTCTCGGGTTATTACTACTAGTGATGAGATGATTGCTGAGTTGGTTAATTTGAGGAGGTAGGAGGAAGAGGCGGCTTAGGCCGCCTCTTTTTTTGTTTGGGGTTCTGCGAAAATTGACGTTATCCCCACTAAAAAAGGGCGGTCCACGGCCGCCCTTTTTTTACCCACTATTTCTTAGAATAATTCAATCTAAGAAAAATTTCCCAACCTCTAAAATTGTATACCCATATTTTCAATTTGTCAACACCCAATCAAAAATGTCATTTTTCTGTAACATTTAAACCGTGGGACTCTGCCCCACTTTTTGGGAATGTAGGTAATTTTGGTATATAATTGACTTCTAATTGTATTATTGCAATCGAAAGGCAGGTAAAAAAATGGCAAGACACAGCAAAAATCGTACAAACGCAATGAGGTTCGGCAAGGTGCTGGATTTGTGGCTCGAGCGGAAGAAAATCGGGCTGAAAAAATCGTCCTATGCAAAATATTTTAACCTCATCAACAATCACATCAAGCCCCAACTGGGCGATTACTGGATTCGGGAGGTAGACAGTGCAGTTCTAAATCCGTACATTTCAGAAAAATACAAAACGGGCAACCGCAAATCGGCAGGCGGGCTATCGGAAAAAACCCTCAAAAATATCGTAAGTCTCATAAAATCGGCTTTACAATTTGCAAAAGAGGAACGACTGCTACACGACACGCCAGCTCTCAGCATAATTTTCCCACGGGAAAAATCCCTTAAAATGCGAGTATTCTCCAAAACCGAACAGGCGGTGCTGGAAAAATATTTGTGCACCCGCATGAATACAAGCAAATTGGGCGTTTTCATGTGTTTGTATACGGGCTTGCGTATCGGCGAAATATGTTCGTTAAAATGGCAGGATATTTCGCTTGACAACCACACGCTAACCGTCAACAGCACCATGCAACGTATTCAACTGCTAGACAGCAGCCCCACAAAGACAAAAATATTCATAACTGAGCCAAAAAGCAACTGTTCCGCACGGACTATCCCGCTGCCCGATATTTTGGTCAGCAAGTTGCAATCGTTTCGCCCAGCCGACCAGAACACATACGTACTTACGGGCAAAACCGCCTACATTGAGCCACGGACTTATCACAATCATTTTAAGGCACACATCGCCGCCGCTGGGCTTAAACACGCCAATTTTCACGCAACACGGCATACTTTCGCCACTCGTTGCGTGGAGGTTGGTTTCGAACTGAAAAGTTTGAGCGAAATATTAGGACACGCTAATGTCAACATTACCTTGAATCGCTACATTCATCCGTCCCTCGAACTCAAACGCAACAATATGAACAAACTCTGCGTTTCTTGATTTTCTTAGATTGAATTATTCTAAGAAACGACCCACCGTACCAATAAAAATTCAAAAAATAGGGGCAAGGAGCCGAATTTTACGATATAAAATCCCTGCCGCCCCATTATAAATAAAAAGGAGAAACCCATGATAATCCGTACCCTACTAGCCAGCCTCGACACAGACTACATTCAACGCTTAGCAATCGGTTTAGAAAAAACCCCAACGCCAACAGGCGACACCCTAGAAATCGTCCTTTTCACCGACAGCGGCAAAATGACCGAAACCCTAAAATCGGACGGCGGCAAATTCCACGTTGCTTTGGTGGACGAAACCCTTGCCGAATTCGCCGTTAAACAAGTGCCAGTCGTCCTAGCCCTAACGGATGACAACGCCAAAGACGGTGCAAAATCCGAAAACCTGCAATACGTCTATAAATTTCAACAGCTAACAACCATCGTCCGCAAGCTGATAATGGCGCAAGCCAGCAAACGCACACACGAGGGCAAAGGCAACGGCGTAATTTGTGCCTTTTTATCCATTGTGGGAGGCAGCGGAGCAAGCACGCTCTCCGCTTCATTCGCCCTCGCCGCCGCTCGCCTTGGGCTTCGCCCCCTTTACGTCAGCTTTGAGCATTTTAATACAACCGAACTTTTCTTTACCGATACAACCAACTCCGATGAGGGGCTAGACAAAATTTTTTACATAGTAGCCGATGGCGGCGGCATTTCCACCGCCATTGACGTTGCCAAAGCCGTGGACTCCTCTGGCGTGGCGTTCCTCAAAAAATTTGCAGCCTGGACAGAAATCGATCAACTACAACTCAACGACCTAGAAACCTTTATCGATGCGACTCGCTCCGTCAAGGACATCGATCTCACAATCCTGGACATGGACAGCGGACTAAACCCGCTTTCCAAAAAGATTCTAGCCACAGCGGACGAAGTTTTTATAATTTCCGATTGCCACGAAATCGCCACGCATAAGCTACGCACCCTTTACAACCAAAACACGCCAGCCTACATAAAAAACGCCAACCTAATAATCAACAAAAACGACGGCAAAACCCCCATTACAGACGATTTCGGCACAAAAACCAAAACATTCATACCCAACATACCAAACGCAACGCCGACCGCTCTACAACAACACTTACAAGCGTTGCTGAAAAATTACAAACGACAAGAACATTCATAGGAGGTTTTTACGTGGAAGTTGCTAGGCATGACAAGTTAATCGGCGAGCTGAAAAAGCAGTTGCAACAGGATAGTCAGCTACTCATGCGGACGGACGAGGATTTGCGGAATATCGTCAAAAGCATGGTGGAGGCGGTTGATAAGGGCTTGCGTGGTGCGGAGCTGCACGAAATCCGTGAAGATATGCACGATATTGTGCAAGCGTTCGCAACCGAGGATAAAATGGGGCTTTCTTACAGGGACAAGCCGTATATCGTGGCGGGCGTGTTCGATTCTGTGCGGGGATTGGGCATTTTGGACGAAGTTATGCGAGACCCCGAGATTACCGAAGTTATGATAAATGGGCATGACCGTATTTTTATCGAAAAGGCAGGTCGGCAATTTCAGTATGAGCGAGGATTTGAGAGCAAAGATGACCTTTCTCGCATAATCACGCTGTTTGTGCAACGTGCGGGGCGTAGCGTGAGCGAGTCGAACCCAATCGTGGACACTCGGCTGGCGGACGGCTCTCGTGTGAATGTCGTCATGCCGCCTGTGGCAATGGACGGTGCGACCGTTACAATCCGCCGTTTCCCCAAAGAGCCGATGACCATTGCGAAATTGCTTGAATATAAGTCAATCACGCCAGAAGTCGCCCATAAATTGGAGTTGCTCGTCCGTGCTAGGTACAATGTGTTCGTCAGCGGCGGAACGGGCAGCGGCAAAACGACCTTTCTCAACGCCCTTTCCAACTATATTCCCAAGGGCGAGCGGATTATCACGATTGAGGACTCCGCCGAGTTGCAGATAAAGTCAATCCCAAACATCGTGCGATTGGAAACGAAAGTTACAACGTCCAAAGATGCGAAAGAAATCACGATTCAGGATTTGATAAAATCGGCGTTGCGTATGCGGCCCGACCGCATTGTCGTGGGCGAGGTGCGTGGCGAGGAGGCAATCGATATGCTGCAAGCCATGAACACAGGGCATGACGGCTCGATGTCCACAGGACACGCCAATTCTGCGAAAGATATGTTAAGCCGTTTGGAGACGATGGTCATCCGTGCCGCCGAGTTGCCGCTCGAAGCCGTGCGACAGCAGATTGCCTCCGCCGTGGACGTTATCGTGCAGCTTTCACGCCTGCGAGACCACAGCCGCAAGACGATAGAAATCGTGGAAATCTGCGATTACAACCGAGAAACTCGCCAGATTGACACAAACCCAATCTATCTTTTTGAGGAATCTGAAAAAACGACCGTGGAAAAGGTGGACGGCGAGTTAAAGCGGACGGCGAACCCGTTCCAACAAAAGGAAAAACTGCTAAACGCTGGCATTTACGAGGAGATTTGACATGAGAAGATCACTTATTGCACCCTATGAGGACTGCATTTTGCCGTTTTACGTGCATATTTTGGTAGGATTCGCTGGTTATGGTGTGGGAACGGTCGTTTTATGGCTGTTTTATCGGCATTGGTTGATGGCTCTGATTGGTGCGGCACTTTTTGTCCCCATTCTAATTGCCGTAAACATGGTAAATTCTAAGAAACGCCGATTGGACAGGCTTTTGGGACAATTCCAAAACCTGCTGGAAAGCCTAGTTGTAAGCCTACAAGCGGGCGGCACGGATTTGGCGGCGTTCCAACACGCCCTCGAAGATATGAAATTGATGTACTCCGAAAAAACCGATATTGTTAAGGAGACGGAGACGATAATTTTGAAATTTGCAAACGGCATTTCCATAGGCGAGGCGTTGACCGATTTCGCAAACCGTTGTGGGCTTTCGGATGTGAAATTATTCGCCGCTGTGTATGTTTCGGTGGAGGGCAAGGGCGAAAAGACCCGTGAAATCGTGCTACGCACGCAAAAAATCCTGTCGGACAAAATCTCGATAGAGCAGGAAATTAAGACGATGTCGTCGGGGGCGGTTATGGAAATTAACATAATGGTGGTTATTCCGATTTTGATTGTCGCAATAATGGGTTTCATGGGCGGCGAGTTATTACAAGGGCTGTTCACAACGCCTGGACGAGTGGTAACAACGATTTCCATTGGGATTTTCATCGGAGCGTATATTTTGGGGCGGAAAATCACGAATATAAAGGTATAACGGAGGATTTGTTTTGTTATTATTTATAATTTTGGCAGTATTTATGGCGGTTGGAACGGTGCTGTTTGTGGCTTGGAATATGTTTATGTTGCGAGCTACGGACGATCACCTTAAAGCGGCGGCAGGTTTTGCATATCGGACGAAAATGGAAAAATTAGAAATGTTGACGGAACAGTTGGAGGTTTATACGGAGGATTTGGCTAAATTGCACGGTCAGCGGCTGTTGAGTTTCTTCCAAAAAATGTTCCGTAGTCCGAAAAGTGTTGAAAATAAGATAAAAACGCTACGTAAAGAGATGGCGAAATTGGATAGGGGCAATTTTAGCGGCGTTAATTTTTTGGTGCTGCCAGGCTATGCAATTTTGGACGTTGAGGCGTTTAATATTACGGGCGACCAAAAGCTTTTTCAAGATATTCGGGTAATGTTTTCCGATTTGAAAGGTGCGGAGTTTGCCGTTTACAACACAAGGCATTTATTGGCGGCGATGTTTTCGTGTGCGATTGGGCTGAGTGGCGGTGCGATTTTGGCTGGCGGGTTGGCTTATGCGGTTGGCATGGAACAGGGGCTGTGGCTAGTTTTTGGCGGATTGCCGCTTGCGGTGTTGCTTGCGTATGTTTTGTATAACGATTTGCAGTCTAAGAGCAAGAAACGCAGGGAAGAAATTATGTCTGATTTTCCGCAAGCAGTAACGGAAGTGGCGTTGCTAACCAGTTCGGGCATGGAGTTATTTCGGGCGTGGGGCGAGGTTTGTAAAGATAGTGAACGCAAAGGCTCGCTATATAGAGAAATGCGCCGCACGGTTAGCGAGATAAACAACGGTTTCACGCCGTCTGCCGCAATCAACGGATTTATCCGCCGTTGCGGCACGAAAGATACCGCAAGGCTTGGCACTAGCATTTTGCAGAATCTCACGAGGGGGAATGATGAGTTGAGCGAGTTTTTGGCGACTCTTTCCAAAGAGGTTTGGGATGAACGAAAGCATAATGCACGGCGGCTAGGCGAGCAAGCTAAATCGAAGTTAATTGGGCCTATGGGACTAATATTTTTAGGGATTATTTTACTAATTATTGTGTCAGTAGGGATGGGCATAGGCGGAATGGGCTTTTAATATTGAAACGAAGGAGGGATAACATGACGAATTTTTGTATAAAAACATATATAGCCTTTTGCAGTGAACTTGCCAAACTTAGGGATAACGAGGACGGCATGGAACTTGTGCAAGCTCTTTTCTTAATCTTAATGGTTGTAATTATTGCTGCTGTGCTATGGACTTTTTTATCAGATATGATAACGGATTTGCTAGACAGAATCGCAGCGGGTGGCGAAAGTAGCTAAAACGGCTAGATGAAAACGACTTTAAGTGTATTCACTTTTAGTATAAATTAGCCCAAAATGGGCAAAATAAAAAAGGAGGACATGAGTATGTCAAATGTAATGAATACGCTATATTTTAGCGTAATTGCGGCGAAATTAGCCGTGGGTGGCTTTATAGCCAATGAGGTAGGTAGGATTAGGCGAGATGAACGTGGCATGGAACTTATATCAGTTATTTTAATAATTCTGTTTGTAGTTGTCATAGCGGCGCTTCTGTGGATTTTCTTGGGCGACTACATTGCGGAGCTTTTGCAACAGATATTTGATCAAACTCCAACGCCTAGCCCCGAAGATATTCCGATACCAACATTCGGCGGGTGATAATTAATCCGCCGTTGAAAAGGGCTAACCAATCCTTGCAGTAACAACCCTCGAAGGGCGGACAGCCGCAGGAGCTCTCCGCCCAAAGGCTGAAAAAGTTTAATTAAAGGGGAGGGGTAAACATTAAAAAGTTCTTAAAAACCTTGAAAGATGACCAATCAGGCATGGAGATTATTTCAGTAGTAATTGTTTGGGCTATGTACATGGTAATCGCTTTTTTAATAATAAGATTGTTGAGTTTTTTTGGCATAATAACCTTGGGTTCGTTTGGTACAGTAGTCGCCATAGTTATAGCACTTGTTATACTTGTTATACTTATTTATATAGCATCGAGAGGATAGCGGGAGCTTTATAGAAAACTGATTATGACTTATTATAAGGCTCGATAATTGATGCATTGAAGTTATACATCGGCAAAGGAGGAATAAAAATGAAAAACCGCCTAAAAAATGACGAAAGCGGCGTTGCGGTGCTAGAAACGACAATATATTTCCCGCTGGTTTTGCTTGCTTTCTTCGGCTTTATAATGGCATCGCTGTTTTTTACGCAGCGGGTAGTGCTAGATAGAGCTGTGGCACGTGCCACAACGGAAGCAGCGGCTTGGTTGAGTGGCGATATTATGCGGTTTGGACGGTTTACAAATACACCAGGCGATGTGTTTGGTCAAAGGTCAACCGTTAGTATCAGAACAAATCCTTATGTTGGGCTGTTTAATCGTTTTGACCCAATGGATAGAGGTTCTTTTGATAATCGCATAAGGCAACGAGTGCAAGATTATGCTGGATGGTCGGTTATCGGCAGTTTTGGTAGTGATATACAAGTTGATGTAAGTCATAGCTGGTATTTTATAGCGTCTGATTTGCACGTAACAGCTACACAATCACTAAATTTCCCCATAAATTTAAGTATGTTTGGGCTAGATTGGCATGATACAGGGATTCAGTTGCGATCGTCCAGCTCGGCTAGAATTTTCCGTACAGGGCAGGTAGTTGATAACATTAATTTTGCGTTTGATGCCACAAGGCGGCTTTTTAGCGAGTTTACGGGCAATCAAAATGTCCATCCGTCCGCTTTACAAGGATTTATGGGCAATTTACCTACGTTAGTTAATAATATGTTTGGGATAAATGGCAGAATGAACGTACCAGACTAAAAGGAGTCCATATTTTATGAAAAAGAAAAAATTGGGTGTCAGGGGCAGTATAAATGTTTTTGTGGCACTTATGATGGTACCAGTTATGGTGTTTACTGGTGTTATGGTAGATTTTTCCCGTATGCTAATGGCAAACACAATGATAAATAACGCCGCTGCTCTTGCCGCTCACTCCATCATTGCTAATTATGACGGTTTGCTTTTAGAAGTTTTTGGGCTTTTAGCAACCTCACAAAGCGATTCCACGGAAGCAGAGCGATTTGCTAATGTGGCAAGTCATGTTTCGCTTGGTCTTGAAATGAACGGCGAACGCATGGGGGGAAATAATTTTAACTTGCTAGGAAATTTGGAAATTAACGATGTTACAGTTGGTCCAAATGATGAGCGGTACACCTTGAATAATATGGCGATGCTGCAAAGCCTTCTAACGGAATATATGCGATTTCGTATAGTGCTTTCGTTGTTGGGTATGGAAGGAATAGCCGAAACGGCGGAAGCAGTAGAAGATGCTGAAGAAACCACTTTTGACGATAGCACTGCACGTGCTGAACGAGATTTTATACAAAGTGGTGCATATCAACATGTTGGCGTACTACTACAAGAAGCACATAAAAGTTATGCTAGATTATTAACTGCTATGTTTGGTTGCAATGAACCTGGTTTTGAAATTTTTATTGGTAGAATCCAAGCCCATAATCTCATACCAAATTTTTGCAGTCCACAGCAAATAGGATTTCAAGCAGAACGAGAACAACACATTGCAACACTAAGAATCCTTATACAAAACATAGAAGATGGAAGAACTCACTTAGCAAGCATCGGAATCCATATCGACGAATTGAATGAGGAAATCGCAGAACTACGTGAAGAAATCGCTGAATTGCGTGAAGACATCAGCGAATTGCGCGATTTGATAGAAGACGAAGCAGATCCCGATACTTTAGAACTATTGAGACAATTGTTGGCAGTTCGGATTAACAATTTGGAGGGCTTGGAAAACGATTTAGAGGATTTAGACAACGATTTAGAAAATTTGCTAGAAGCCGAAATAGAGCAGCAAATTGTAGTTATGAATATGTTGGTTGCCTTGGAAGAGGAAATTGACCGATTCCATGACGAGGTATTACAACCTTTACATAACTTAGCAACTGCTGTGGACACCGCTAATTCAAATTTGCGAAATACTATAACTGGGGCATTGAATCAATTAAATAACCAAGCTGAAAATTTTTCTGATGCCTTTATTCAAGCAAACACACGTTATCTTAATGGGATTTTTAATGGCTTTGATTTTTGGTCTACATTAGAGCCAGAGGATCGAATTGGCTTGAACCAAGAATACTTTATTTTGCCTGCAGTTGCCTACAACGACGAAAACTTTGCTGGTACTATTTTAAGCAATATGATAACTTTTACAGAGCCTTACGCCGTGGAGGTTGTTCCGCATCCAAGCATGGTAGGTGAAGCAGAACTTCTGAATCCAGAGTTTATATTAGTGTTCAGGCTTGAGCCCGAGCCGCCTACAATTTTCTCAACGACAGTTGCTCAACAACCTTGGCAGGAACTTAAACGCATACTCGTGGTAGAACCAGATGAAGACTTGGAAAACGAAGCTAGAAGAGAGCAAGAGAATTCAGAAGCAGACAATCGTATACCAGACTCTTCACCAGGTAATGAAGATGCAAATGCTGAAGATACAAATGTTGAAGGCATTGTTGAAAGTGATGGCCCCAACACTAGACCAAATTTGGGAGATTTGCCAAATATTCCAGCAGCCTACCGTAGTAATCGTCAAAATGCTGGCACAACACAAACAAGTTTGCTCGCTGGATGGGGAAATTCCCTTATAAATAGTGCTCTGTTAAAAGAGTACGGTGTTCAAATGTTTTCAAATTTTGTAACCAACCGTCGCCTTGAAGACGGTGAGCAATTAACGGGAGAACGCACACTTTCAGGTATTCCCATTAGTCCAGAAATGAACCATTGGTATGGTGCAGAGTTGGAATTTTTGTTTGCAGGGCGTGATTCTGCACAAGCAAATTTTAATATTGTCATAGCGGTTTTGTCAACATTATTTTTCGCAAGAAATGTGTTGTATACGTTCAGGTCTCCTGCACTAAAAGCGGAAATACTTGCATTAAAAGCCATTCCGTTCGTGGGTTGGGCGTTGTCTATTGCATATCGTCTGTTTTTAGCAGCAAATGAAACCCATATAGACATACAAACTTTATTAGACGGTGGACGAGTACCCATACTTAAAGACCATCGAAGATTAAAGGCAGGACAACCCACTCAATGGCGGAGCGGGGTTGCTTACAGTGCTGCAGAAAATATATGGGGAACTACCTTGCCGCATAGGGGGTCTCAGGGAGTTCTAGCTGAAAACGCAACTGAGGGAGAGGGTTGGTATTATTACCAATATTTACGCTTTATGTTGCTATTACGCAGAAACGACATTGTAACTGAACGAATTGCCACGTTAATTGAGTTGAACATGAACCATTACATGAGTGGTGGCAATTTACCCCCAACGCCAACTGAATTTAGACTTGCCAACGCCTATCTATTGGCAGATGTTACAATAGATGCCACCGTGCCAAACTTTTTTATAGGCAACCCATTCAGTCGTAATTTGACAGGCGATGAAAACCAATCAAGTAACTTTCAAGTTACTGCAACCGCAACAAGGGGGTACTAATTTTGCGTAGATTAAAAAATAACCAAACTGGCTCGGCTGCGGTAGAAACATTGATTGCGTTTGTATGCTTTCTAATGTTTACGGCGATTATCGTAACATTTGTAAATGTGGCGGCGTTGCAGTTGCGTGTACATTATGCTCTTACGCAGACAGCAATGGAACTCTCTTATTATAGCTATGTGCTTAGAGTTTTGGGTGTTGTTGATTTACTTAATGCAGTCGAAGCCGAGGGAAGTCTTGCACGGGATGAGATAGACGGCAATATAGACAATGTTTTTAATTTTTTGGATGCGGCTGGCAGTTTTACCAATGTCAATAGTGTAGAAAGCCTGAATACAGCAGCAAATAATACAGCAGAAAGCGGACAAGTCCTGTTGGATGGCGTTTCTGAAAGCATAGATAACGTATCGGAAAATCCAGGTGATTTTTTTGCTAGTTTTCTGTGGATGGCGGCTGGCGAGGGCATTGGAATTGGTTTAGCCTACCTTGTAGGCGATGTTATAGCTCCATCGTTTTTTTGGCGATACATGGGTATTCGGGGCGGTCCAAACGGCAGGACATACTTTAATAATATGCCAGCCTTTGCCAATACAGTAGATTTTGTTTGGTGGGATTTTTCTTGGGGCGGCTTGCAGGACGGTATTGCTGGTGGTGCTGTCAGACCAGAGGGCGCAGCATTTTTATCAAGCATCCACGGCAGTCCCAGCAACGATGAAATTGTACTGGGTGTTCGTTACAATTTAGACCTTACACAATTTATAATATTACCTGATAATCTGCCAACACTAACAGTATTTCAACACGTAAAAACCCGTGCATTTGTAGGAGATGGCGGCAGATTTGAGGGGGAACGCTAATGAACGAAACAAAGAATGACACATTTGACGAAAATATTAACGAAATAACTGACGAAACGGTTGAATTAACCTACGAATCCACCGAAAATATCGAAAATATCGAAAATTTTGAAGAGCCAATAATAAATTTTTCGCTAACCGCCCTGTTTGAAGAATTTGGCACTTTGGGAAAATTGGTTATTTTGGTAGTGCTGGCTGGCGGGTTGGTGGCGGCGACAATGTCGGTGGCGGCAACTGGCGAAAATGTGCCGAATTTCCCGATACTTTCGGAAACTATATCAGCTTGGCTAACAATAATATTTTTGCTGTGGCTTGCAATGGCGGATTTCAAACATTTTAAGATACCTAACAAAATTTTGCTTGCGTGGCTTGTGTGCAGAGTAGTTTTGATAGTTTTGGCTTACGGGGAAGTTATTTTAACGTCTTGGATTGTTGATTTGTTTGCACAAGTAATAGTGCATGTACCGCCATATCCACCACCATCGCCGCCACCATATCCACCACTACCGCCAATCCCGCCTTGGCAAATCCCAATAAACTCCGCCATAGGTGCGGCGGCAATGGGAATCTTCTTCCTAATAACCTACTACCTAAGCAAGCGAACGCTAGGCGGCGGCGATGTAAAGCTAAGTTTTGTGCTAGGGTTATCTTTGGGCATAAACCTGATATTTTCGGCGGTTTTGTATGGGCTGATAATTTGTGCGGTGTTTTCGCTAGGTGCGTTGCTACTGAAAAAGCTGAACCGCAAAGACCCCGTGCCGCTTGTGCCGTTTTTGTTCGCTGGTACGGTGCTTACATACTTGATGAACGCTTTATAACTGGATTAGGAGGATTTCACATTGTTAGGAACATTTAAGGCAATAACAATTTTAGTCAGTTTGCTGTTGATAGGCGGCTCGTGGGGCTTGTTTGCGACTATAAACGCACGGCTTTTGGCGGAACAAGCAAGCATTTTGTCAACTGCTCGAAATTTGCGAGACGAGGGGCAATATGACGAGGCAATAACGCTTTTTAATCAAGCGATGGAAATGACTGAGGGTATTGAAGTAGATTTGCTGTACGAGGTTGCACAAGTGCGGCGTTCGGCTGGTCTTTTTTCGCAATACAGAGAGGATATTTTGACCCTAATTGAAAACGAAACGCCGCCAAGCGGTCAAAATTTGGCGGATTTATATCTCGAACTCGCTAATTTTGACCTTGAAGGCAGCGGCAATTTGGCAAATACCGTCCTGTTTTTGCGAGAGGGCTGGGAAGCCACAAACGACAGCCGCCTATTTAACCTACACGAACAACATCGTTACATTTTTGACCGCAGAGGTGGTATTTTTACCCATATAAGCATTATCCAAAACGATGCGGGCAGAGTACGACAAGGCGAAATTTACGGTTTCGTCAATCAAATTGGCAATAACCTAATGTCGCCCACCTTCGAATTGGCAACCGATTTTGCCAATGATTTAGCCGTTGTACAAAACGAAAACGGCTTGCACGTGGTAAATAGAGGCGGTCAAATCCAAGCCACGGCGGATTTTAGAGCAGACAGCATAGCCCATTTTAACGGTGCAACCTTTGCCCTGCGGTTGGCTAGCGAGAATTATTACCGTTTGGGCATTTTCAACCAAAATCAGCTAATTTATGACAATACAACTTACAATTTTATCGGTATGCCCTCCGAAAATATCCAAGCGTTTCAGCAAAACGACTTGTGGGCGTTGCATGATGTTGGCGGTACTTTGCCATTTACGTTTACGCACGAGGGTTTTGCGATGGACGAACTGGGCAGAGTTGCCGTAAATGGGCGAATGTTCCTCATACAAAACGGCCGCTACCAAATGGTAGACCTAGCCCTAAACCCAATCGGCTCACCCTTTGACGAGGCACGACCGTTCTTTGAAGTTGGCGGCTTGGCGGCGGTGCGGCAGGGCGATTTGTGGGGATTCGCAAACGCCAACGGCGAAGTCGTGATAGATTTCCGTTTTCGAGATGCCAAAAGTTCGTCTGAAAACCTTGCACCTGTGATGACGTTTGATTTATGGGGATTTCTCACAGTCGAAGATTTTCCGCCTGAATTTCAAGAAATTTTCGGCACATTGGTAATCGAATCGCAATTCATAGAAGCGGGGCAATTTATAAATGGCGTTGCACCAGTTAGACAAGAATCAGGCTGGTTTTACATTATGTTGATAGGAGGTTGATTATTATGTACGATAAGGAGACGAAATATAAACAATGACACACTACACAAATAACAAGCCCGACAACGCCGATGACACAGAAATTTTACCCACAGATGAGCATGAAGAATATAGCGAAAACAACGAAAACACGGAAGTTTTCCCGATTGCCCCCGCATACGCACTGCCCGCCGCTACCAAACCCACAAATTTTTCGCCGTTAGCACTATTTATGGAATTTGGCATTTTTGGACGTTTGATGATTTTGGTGGTGTCGGCTGTGGGGATTTGGGCTACTGCACGATATGTTTTTGAAATGACAAACATTGCCTCAACAATGGGATTAAACCAGTTTGTAATAATGGCAGAAGGCTTGTCCGCTTTTCTAAGCGTAATATTTTTGATGTGGCTCATTCTTGCGGAAACAAAGCATTTTGCACTACCCGACAAAATACTGCTTGCGTGGCTTGCGTGCCGAATGGTTTTAATTATTTTGGGAATGTTAGGGATTTGGGTTCAAGGATTTTTCGGGCAAGAGGCGGCTATGCAAGGGTTGACAGTAGCATCCAATTCTATTGATGAAAATGGTCATGACTGGTTCTGGGTTAGCCCCCCACCGCCACAGTTCGCAATTTGGACAATCCCCCTAAGCTCCGCCCTAGCGGCAATCGCAATGGGAATACCTTTCCTAATAACCTACGCCTTGAAGAAAAAATGGCCATTGGGTAGCGGCAAAACAAAGCTAATGTTTATGTTTGGGATTTCCTTTGGGAGTAATTTTCTAATGGGGGCAACAATTTGGGTGGGGGCAACATCTTGGGCAGTAGCAATAGTGCCTATAATGATTTGGTGTTTGGTTGGCGTGTTTTTTTCAATAATTATACAGGTATTTATATTTATCGAAAATATACCCTTATCAGCATACCTATTTGTGAGTACGCCGTTGCTGTATTTTGTTGGCTCTATGTCGTTCGAATTCATCAGAGTTATACTTTTTTAGGAAGATTTAACATTTTAACCTTGAAAACAGCGGCAATTTATGGACGGAATTGCACCAGTTTTAGACCAACTAGGCATAAGTTGGAGTTACATTGCACTAATAGGAGAGTGATTATTATGTACGATATTGAAAAACATATGGAAACAGATGTAAAAATGGGGAAAACTTTCGTAACCCTAAAAATAAAAACCAACATAGACCTAGCGGCATACCGCACAATAACACACACAAAACCCCATTTCATAGTGCCGTTCAGCGGCTCGGAGGTAAACGGCGAATACCTGCTAAGTTTTGACATCACCGCAGACGATTTTATCAGCTTACAAGATTTTCGCGAAGAAATGTCCCCCCAAAACTTTGTGGCATTTATGAAAAACGTAACAGATGCCGCCATACAATGCACAAATTATCTGGCAAATTTTCTTAACCTGCTAATAACAGAAGAATTTGCCTTTGTAAATCCACAAACTTTTGACGTGCGGTTTATCTACGCCCCGTTAGCACAACCGATTTTTTCCGAAAATGAAATGAATCGAGCGATTTATTCACTAATGCGGAGATTTGCCAGCGACTCAGACAATCCCTCATGGGATAGTGTACGCTCAAGGCTGTGGAAAGTTGACGAAAATACGTCCATCTATAAGGCAAATGAAATCTACACGGCACTTAAAAAGGAGCTAACACTCCCCAAAAAAACGCAACCGCAACCACGACATCCGAAAGGAGTGATAGTAGAACCGCCATCACTAACACCACCGCCAAACCCATTTGCGCCAATTAACCCCAACCCGCCCATTGCAGAGCCACAAGAACAAAAACGGGGATTTTTCGATGGTATGTTCGGAAAGCCTAAACCCCCGCCGCTCACGCCGCCCCAACCCATTCCAACGGGTTTGACGAAAAAGGAGCAGAAAAAATTAGAAAAAGAGGCGGCAAAACAAGCCAAACTACAAGCCAAACTAGACAAGAAAAACAAAAAGGCGGGCATAGAACCACCGCTTAGCGGTGGAATGTTTAGCGGTGGCGGTGGTCTCGCACCTGCACCAACTCCACAACCTCCCAATCCTCACATTTCCAATTTTGGAAACGCTGGCAATATAGGGAATATCGCCCACATACAAGACGACAGCACCCTACCGCTAGGCGACGACGACTCCACCCTACCGCTAGGAGAAGAATCCCCCTGCCTATACCTGCTAAACAACGGGCAGCCAACCGAAAAAATAACAATCTCGCAAACCCCATTCATCCTAGGCAGACAACGTGGCACGGTACATTACTGTTTTAACGAAACCGAACGGCATATAGGCAAGGAACACGCCACAATCACCTGTCCCAACGGGCAATATTCCATAACCGACCTATCAAGCAGAAACGGCACATATGTAAACAACATAAAAATCCCCGCCAACACGCCCACCGCCCTAAACCCGCAAGACATAATAAAACTGGGCAAAAGCGAACTCCGCTTCGATTATGACTAATTTTCAAATCGAGGCGGCGGCGTTAAGCAGTATCGGCAATCGTGCCGAAAATCAAGATCGCCTGTACTACAAAATCGACACAGTAGATGGACAGAATTGCGGACTGTTCTGTGTGGCGGACGGTATGGGCGGGCTTGCGGACGGGCATTTGGCGGCGGTTGCGGCTGTGGAGGGCTTGGGAAAATGGTGGGAAAATCTTCCAAAAATACTATCAAGCGGCTATATTTTGGAACAATTACAAAACCTTTTCCACGATATAAACCGCCAAATCCTGCAAATGGCAAATAAAAGCGGCACGACACTCTCCGTCTTATTGATAGTTGGCAACACCTATTACATAGCCCACAGCGGAGATTCACGGATTTACATGATAAAAAAATCCTTTAACAAGGCGGCGCTCCGACAGCTAACGGAAGACCATTCCTGGCAAGCAGAGCAGTTAAAAAAGGCAGAGCTGACGGCGGCACAAATAGCGGCTAATCCGCTTAAAAACCGAATTACAAGTTGTTTGGGCGTGTATGAAAATCCCAAATTATTCACGAATTTCGGCAGATTAAGCCGTTCGACGATTTTCATATTATGCAGCGACGGTTTATATCGGGCAGTCAGCGACAAAGAGTTTGCGAAAACGGCAAAACGCAAGGCGGCAAGCGAAAAATTGGCGGCAAAATATCTATACAAAGCCGCCCTAAATGGAGTTAGCGATAATGCAAGTATTTTAACGGTAACTTGCAGAAAACGAAAGTTAAAGGGAAAGACCCCAGGATTTTTTCGGTTTTGGGGAAGAGGGTAAAGAATTTTACACATCTATTAGGAGGCAACAGAAAATGAAAAACTTATTAAAATCCATGTTATCAATAATGATAGCGATAGCGGTATTTACGGCAACATTCACAGCACCAGTAACGGTGCAGGGTACGTTTGCGGAGGTGCAGACGGTAGTAGGCATGTCAAACGATTCAGAGTTTGACGAGGAGATCGATTTAGAGGAAATCGATTCAGAAGAAGAGGAAGAAGAAAAAACAGAGCAGCCTGGCGAAGAAGAACCCGAAGAGCCAAGCGACACAGAAGAATCAGAAGACGACACGGAGCAGCCTGACGACACGGACGAGGACAACCCCGAAGAAGTCGAAGAGCCTGACGACACAGACGAATCCGACCCCGAAAACCCTGACGACACAGACACAGACGAATTCGACGAAGAAGACCTTGAAGAGGACGAAGACGAGGACGAGCCTGTTGTTTTTGTGCCTGCGGATTTGCCTGTTGTGCCGTTTAATACTGTTGTTGCTAGTGGGCAGTTTGGGGTTGATACAGGTTTTATCGGTTTTACAGGCGGTTCAGCTTGGAGACTTTACGATAATGGGACATTGGTGGTAGATAGTGGAGGTGTAGACCTTCCTTTTCTAGGTTCAAGTACTGGCAGCCCTTGGTCGTCTCATCAATCGGCAATACAGCGAATAATATTTACTGGTCCAATAACAACAGGACTTAGTTTAGTCAACTTGTTTTCTGGATTATCGCAATTACAAGAAATACAAGGTTTGGAATATTTTGATACAAGTAGCCTTATGTTTACGAGCTTTATGTTTTCGAGTACAAGTAGCCTTACTTCGCTTAATTTGTCAAGTTTTGATACACGCAATGCTCTTGGTATGGATAGTATGATATTTATGTTTGGTGGCACAACCGCCCTAACCCATCTAACCCTCGGTCCAAACTTCCAATTTGCCGTCTACGGTGCTGGAAATTTACCTGCCGCCACATGGGTAAATCAAGGCACTGGCACACTTGAAAGACCACAAGCCAACCGCACCTACACCTCCGCCGAACTTATGCAAAACCCAGGCGGACCAGGCGGCTTAAACGACACATGGATTAGATTAGACAGCCTACCACCAGACTGGGACAGCATACCACCAAGCACGAGAAATATTACAGCACAAGGGCAGTTCGGGGTTGATACAGGTACGATTGGTTTTACAGGTGGTTCGCATTGGCGGCTTTACAATGATGGTATACTTGAAGTTGATAGTGGAATAATAAGCACAAACGTCAGGGTTGGTATTGAGGAAGTAACGCCTTGGTACGAACATATCAACGAAATACAGCGTATAATTTTTAATGGGACTATAACCGCTGGAGCTAATTTGACTGCACTATTTGCAAGGCTAACTCAATTACAGGAAATAGAAGGGTTGACACACTTTGACACAAGCAATGTTACCACTATGTGGCGTATGTTCGACGGTGCAAGTAGCCTAACTTCGCTTGATTTGTCTAGTTTTGACACAAGCAATGTTACCAGTATGTCTTTTATGTTCAACAATGCAAATAGCCTAACTTCGCTTGATTTGTCTAGTTTTGACACAAGCATGGTTCAAGGTATGACTAATATGTTCAACGGCACATATAACCTTACTTCGCTCGATTTATCCAGTTTTGACACAACACGGATGGGGTTTGCTAGCATGCAGGGTATGTTTACAACTGCATTAATTCATCTAACCCTAGGTCTAAATTTTCAATTTACAACCGGAAATGTAGGAGGAAACCCAAACCCGCCCATGCTCAATGCCACATGGACAAACCTAGGCAACGGCGAACTAACCAACCCGCAAGGCAACCGCACATACACCTCTGCACAGCTCATGGCACTCCCTATGGGCGACTTAAATGATACATGGATACGCACTGACAGCCTAAATAGCGGCAGCAATACGGGCAATATTATAGCACAAGGACAATTTGGCGTTGATACAGGCACGATTGGTTTTACAGGTGGTTCGCATTGGCGATTATACAATGACGGGACTCTCGAAGTTGATGGTGGTATCGTAACAAGTACTCTTCAACTTTCTTCGCCTTGGGATACGTATTCTAGCAATATACAGAAAATAGTTTTTAATGGTCCGGTAATCGTAGGAGCTAATTCACTTGGCACAAGAAGTTTAACTAATTTTTTTTCTAACCTGCCACACCTACAAGAAATAGTAGGTTTAACACATTTTCACACACATAATGTTGTAACTATGACGCGTATGTTTCAGGGAGCAAGCTCTCTAACTTCACTTGATTTGTCTAGTTTTAACACAAGTAACGTTACAAGCATGGCTACAATGTTTCAGGGGGCAAACTCTCTAACTTCACTTAATTTGTCTAGCTTTGACACAGGGAGAATGGTTCAGTGGATAGGACCTAATAGTACGGGGAGTATGTTTGCTGGCACAACCACCCTAAACCAGTTAACCCTAGGACCAGACTTTCGATTTGGCACATCCGCAGGTTTACCCCCAGCTACCTGGACAAACTTAGGCAATGGCGAATTAGACAACCCGCAAGGCAACCGTACCTACACCTCCGCCGAACTTATGGCACTATTTTCAGGCTTAAACGACACATGGATTAGAGTGGACAGCATAGGCACACACCCCGAACCAACGCCAACCCCAACACCAACTCCGCCTCCCACCCCACCCTCAATAACCGACCCCCCAACCCCACAAACCGCCCCGCACCCAACCGACATCACCACAATCAACCAAATAATAACCAA
>WRKH01000308.1 GCA_009778175.1 Turicibacter sp. | reverse complement strand
TTTTATTAACTCTTCTATGTTTAGATTGGTTAGCTTCATTTTTTACCTCTTTTTTATTTTTTATTGAGGTGGGGGTTATGTTAGTGCTTATGGGGGCGCGCCCCCAGACCCGCACATTTTTTGTTATGATTTATGGTGCTTGGCGAGTCTATTGGGCTGCCTTTGTTTAAATTTTTAGTTTCTTTATATTTTGCGGATTTTGTGATGTCCGCTTGCTTGCTTGTTCGCTTGTTTGGTAAAATTACATTTCCAACTCTTTGCGTTTGTTGAAATAGACTTGCACTAGGGCGGCTATGACTAGGATTAGGAAGAAAACAACTGATTTTGCTTGCCCTTGTGCCAATTCTCTAAAGGAGAACGCTGTATTGAAAATATTCAGTGCCAAAAATTCAGTCGTTAGCAAAGCCCTGTCCATGAAAATTCCAGCTGGACCACCTGCAGTTAGTGCAAAATTTACGTCAAATTGCTGGAACGATCTTACCAAAGTTAAAAAAAGGGATACGGTAAAAGCTGGAGCGATAAGCGGGAGCAATATATGCCTAAGTCGTTGCAAATACGTTGCTCCGTCTATATGCGAGGCCTCCAAAAGCTCTGCGGGGGCACTCTGTATTGCCGCCACGTAAATCATCATAATATAACCTGCCATTTGCCATGTTGTTACAATGACAATGGCAATCAGTGCCGAATTACGGTTCATAAGCAAAGTGAGCTCCAAAAACCCTATACCGAAGTTACCTCCAAAAGATACCAACGCATTATTAAAAATAAACTGCCAAATATAACCCAGTACAATTCCGCCAATCAAATTAGGCAGAAAGAACGCCGCTCGATACAGTCCCGTCAATTTTAGTCCATTCGTAACCAACAATGCTAGCCCAAAGGCTACTGCATTTATAAATATGATATTCAAAAACGCATATGCAAGCGTAACCAAAAAAGAATGTAAAAAGGTAACATCTCTAAAGATAGCCGCATAATTAGCAAGTCCAACCCAATTCACATTCGTGCCTGTCATAGCTGTCCAGTCGGTAAACGAATAATAGATACCCAAAACAAACGGTATCACAATAACAAACACAAACGAAAATCCCGCTGGCAACAAGAACAAATAAAACACTAATCCACTTCTCTTCACTACTACACCTCCTTAAAACCGTGGGGCTCTGCCCCGCGTCTGGTGTCCAGTGGACACCGTTTAGACGTTTACGGAGTAACACCCCGCTGGGGGCGCGCCCCCAGACCCGCACATTTTTATTTATGTTGCATTTACAATGCTAATCAAGAGTTGAAATTAAGGCGTTTTTTTCGTAGGGGCGGATATTATCCGCCCGTGTGCTAGGAGCAGGTGGATAATATCCGCCCCTACATTCTAGGCAAATGCAATTTTTCAACCCATTGATTGGCTCTTACGCTGTGTTTAGGGTTTGGGTTTAGAAAAACACCGCCCTCCTACCCCACTTCATCGGAGGGCAGTGTTTTTTTGGCTTTTATGGTGCGATAGCTGCCACGGCTTCGGTTGTTAGTTGCACAAAACCGTCAACATCTATGTCGCCAGAGGCTAATAGGGCAAAAATCGGGCCTAACGTATTCATCCCGAAACCTGCTGGCATATCATTTTGCCACCATGCGTAAACTTGACCTCGAGCCGACCACTCGGTTACTGCTCGAGATAAAGGCCCGCTTGGAACTAAAGTTACCGAATAGAAAGCTGGCACTGCCCCTGCGTGTGTTACCATATATTCATGCCCTTCGGGCGAAGATGCCATAAAATTCAGGAAATCTATCGCCGCTTGGGGGTTTTGCGAAAGTGGATTTACTAAGTACCATGATGGTGCACCCACGAATATACCTGGGGTGTGTTCGCTTAAAAATGCGTGCGGTACATAACCCATTTCAAAATCTACACCAAGCTCGGCAAATGTGGGATCTACCCAATTACCCTGATGTATGAACGCCGTACGACCAATGGCAAAATCTGCCAACTGTTGATCGTAGCCACCCGTTAATAAGGTTGACGTTATTGAATTTTGGAAAATCAGCTGATAGTATTCGGCAAAAGCTCGTAGCCTAGGCTCGTCTACTTCGCCAGCAAGTAGCATATCAATTAATGTTCTGTCTGTGTAATCCAAGCCCAAAGATAGGTACGCATTGATGGCATGGAGACCCGTAACCCAAGTCATACCAGGCCCTGCCGCCATGGAAACTACAGCATCGAGACCGAGTTCGTCCAGTTGAGAATTAACTAAATCAAAGGCGGCTCGGATACCGTCTATATTTGTCATAGTGGAAGTATCCACCCCTGCCTGCCGCAAAATTTCCACGTTGTAACCCAGTCCCCAACCTTCAAGTGCAACGGGAAAACCTACGACTCGACCTTGTTCATCAAAGAACGCCATGCCCGTGTCAGCCACCCAAGGCTGATCGCTTAAATCCATAATCCTACCAGAATCCCGAGCAGCGGCAAAATCGGTATAACCTTCAAATACGAAAATTTCAGGCTCATCGCCAGCACTTAGCATGGCAGCCAATGCTGGTTGATATGGTGTTTCGCCACCAAAACTTTGTATGTTGACCCTAATGCCAAACATATTTTCATACAGTGCTGCAAAATCCCTTAATGCACCGTCTATCTCTACCTTGTTATTTAGCAAGGTAATTTCAATGAGTTCGCCAGTTGATTCCCCGCCAGCTCCCCCAGCGGCAGGTGTAGTATCGCCCCCGCCTCCGCAAGCAGCCAATGCCAAAAGCAAAACAGCTGCTAATACATACTTTTTAACCATTCGTACATCCTCCTTCTTTCAGATCCGTCCTAAAACCAAACCAACATCCTAGACCTGTGTTTTGGTCGGTGGTGTTAGGACGTTTTTTGTCATTTTTTGTCATTTTTTGTTTTGTGCCAATCCCCTCAGACAGCGATTTTTATTAAATATAGCACAAGTTATTTTTGGTGTCAAGGAGTTGGAAATATTTTTTTAGAATTGTATATAGTGTATATTAAATAGCTAAATCATCACAATCAAACAAATCGAGCGAACCAATGACATTGCGACATATTGCTGCTCAATATGTTCGTAAACACTCTCTTTTTTATCACTATGCCAATCTATAAACAACAGCAGAATCTTCCCGCAAAAGCAACTCATCATGAGTTATCACAATGACCACCTTACCGCCCTCAATCAACTTTCGTATTCTCTCCAACACAAAAATTTTGTTCTTTGAATCCAAATAATTTGTAGGCTCATCGAAAATATAGACAAATTTATCGGTTTTAATAGCAAGCTCTATCTGTGCCAATTTTTTCTGTCCAAAAGAGCCATCGTAACAATCCTTTAACTCGCCGTATTTACTTATATATGGCTCGCCTGGAATGTAAACCAAATCGCTTGAAAATTCGGATTTTCCGTTAAAATACACATTTCCATTGTAACGGTTCGTTAGTTGCAAAATCGTTTCTACAAGTGTAGTTTTCCCTCTGCCGTTTTCGCCCGCAATTATGTGCAATTTGCCTTTTTGAAAATGTATATTCTGTGCATTGTGTAGTGGCTTTCCGTTCGTGTCTAACGATATAAAATTTTCTAAACGGAGCTCGCTTAACCTATCTTCGCTAAAATCAATTTTTTCCAAATTTATAAATCTGTCAAATGCCGATAATGCAGGCTTTGCCGACAAATATTCCTTTCTGTATTTGGCCAAAAACTCAATCGGACTCCACAGATGTGAAACGTATAATGTAAACACATACAGCAATCCTATTGTTATGGCGTTTGTAAAGACGAGATAGCCTGATAAAAGCGTTATTGCCAAAATGGTACCGTTTAACATTCCGTACGTCAAAATATTGTCGAAAAAGGAATCCACTTTTACTTTTTTAATCATATTTTTTCTATATCTGTCCAAAAGTTCGTTGATTTTCGGCATTTGTTTTTGAGTCAAAAAGCGCTCTTCTTTGGACAAATAAAATTGATCACTAACAAAGCCTCTGATTTCTTCCATATCATTCAAATTATCCGCCGCCACGGACGTGATTTTTTTCCCAAAATAGAGCGATGCGAAAAAAGTGAACGGGACGACAATCGCCATGGAAATCGACATAAGTGGCGATACGATAAAACTGATGACCAAAATCGCAACAATTGTTATGCAATAAAATACGGAAAGCATGGGATACATGAAAATAAAATTCTTGATAATTTCGTAATTTTGACCTATTTGTTGATGCATTTCAATGTCGGTAAGCGAACTTTTTTTCGTATCGTAAAATTTCAAAGTGTCGTCTATTTTGTTAAAAATGTTACTGTACGCCTCTGTATGTAATTTCCCCGCAAAAAAATCGTCAAAATAGTTAGTAATCTGAACAAATAGAAAGGCAATCGCACTAGCAATACCCCAAAAAAACGCCGTTTCTAAAGCCATGTCAACCACGGCATCGATAAACATCGCAGTTATAAGTGGCGTTGCAAGGAACAGAATTCTGTGGATTGTCAATGTTATAGCATAAAATGTCAAGGTTTGTTTATGCACGTATTTTGTTAATTTGAACATGGGCGTACTCCTCAATTAGAAATTTTTCAAGTTGGTCTTTATGTGACAGAACCCCAATATCGTGTAACTCAGCTAAATATAGAAGTTTATTCATTGACATCAAAAGAGGTTTTCGACAGTTTATCCCAATCTCCCCTTCCGCTATATATTGCCTGTATGCACAACCGCCGTGACATAACAATTTTACTTCACAGTCTTCCAAGCAAAGGTTTTCAAGCAGGTCATATTTATTTATATCAACACAAAAACATTCAAAAATATTATCTTTTATAAAATCTTCATAACCTACTAACGAATAACATTTATATAAATCCCCGTTAGAGTGTATAGTTATGCTATTTTTTGATTTTATCATACATTTTCCAGCATTTATATATTTAAATTCATGTTTAAATCCCATTGAAATTGATTTTGCATATATAGGTAAAATTTCAGTCAAAATTATTGTGTCGGTAGTATAAAGAAAATCATGTTTAGGGACATCTACAAAATCGTAGTAAATGGCAATTCTATCACGATGTTCTTCAAACCAACCTAATTTTTCCAAATCGCTTAAAAGCAAATCAATGTATTTACAATTATTTTTAGACAAATTTATACGTATTTTTAACCCAATATTCGTATAATTTTTCAAAATATTACTGATGTTATTAGTAATTAAATCGTATGTTTTACCGAAAGCAAGGCTAGTTCGCTCCCTGTCATGTGATCTTTTATCGCCATCCAATGAAATTTGTATACTAAACAAGTTTTCATTTAAAAAGCAAAGAATTTCATCGTTTAGCATAGTTCCGTTTGTTATCATAGAGTAACGTAAATTTAAAGTCGTTGTATACGTACTGTTAATTTTACACACTAAATTTTCAATAAATTTCATGTTTAGCGTTGGTTCTCCACCAGTAAATTCTAATGACAAATTTTTGTAACCAACTTTATTTACGATATTTTGAATAAAATTATAGACTTTGTCATCATTTGCCACAATAGCTGTATGATTTTTTATATTGCGTTCAAAACAATAACTACAATTCAAGTTACAATTTGTATTAGCAAGTAACATTGTTTTTAACATAGGACTGATTGGATTGTTTATCAAAATATATTAAAACAAATGTTTCCATTGTAATTATCGCCTTCATTCAAAATTATTAAAACAATTAGTGTTTTTATTGTACACACAAACAGCCTTCCTTACCGCCTAACACCAACATTATTGAATGGTAGGCGGTGTAAAGTCAGCAATTAGCTGCTGCATACTGCATAATCGCAAACAGCTTCTAAGAGAATGACAAGTGTTAACTTGCGATTCAATACCATGGTAAGTTAGTTGTTACTCTAATGCTAAATTACCTCCAACATTACCCCTTGCTCAGTCAGACACGCCCAAACAGCTAGAACTTTAAGTAAAACTAAGCCCTAGAAGGACATTTATCAGGTCCAACCGTTAATTTTTTTGGCTTTCTGATGACCTTGATCTTTTTCATTTTAACACCCCTCTCGCTAAACATATTAGTTGATTGACTATATGGATAACAGCAACGCCAGAAACATCAACTGAACTAATTGTAACACTATTTACCATACAATGCAAATATTTTTTGAAAATATTTTTTTCTCCCCGCCAAAAATCCTTAAATCCGCTATAACATTACCAACAACAAAAAGGGACGGCTCAAGCCGCCGTCCCTAAAAATAGATTATTGCTACAAGTAAAATTTTCTGCCCTTTTCGTCTGCAATGCCCGTTTTGCGGAAAAAATAACTATTAACAACATCCCGCCATTCTTTAGCGTTTTCTAATTGCATCACAAATCGCTCTTTTACGGACTCGTGGGCAACTTGCGGCATAAAATCCTTCAAAGAATCCCATGTTTTTATGAATTCTTCAACGCCTTCAACGCCCTCAAAATGCGTGTCGTAAATATGCTGAATCAGCGTTTTGCCCTCTTTTAATTTGTAATCATAGGGCAAACGGTGGAAATACAGCAACATATCCTGTGGACAAGTTGTCAAATTTTCGTACATATCCCGAACATATGGCTGATATTGCGTTGTGTAGCCAGTTCCTGCCGCTGTGCGATCTACGCCGATTTCTTTTGTGTCGGCACGGTGATATGTGCCCCATTTCATGTACTCGTAGCCGTCAACGCTTGGCCCATAATGATGATGAATATTGACCATCCAGCCGATTCCCAGCGGTGCGTTGTATTTTTCGTACACTGCACGAGATTGCAATATCATTTCCGTTAGCGGTTCGAGCAATTTGAGATTATTGCCAAAAGTGCAAGCAATCCATTCTTGTGTAAGCTGCTTTGGTGTTTGCTTGGGATTCCAGGCGAGCCGTGCGAACGCATACAAATTGGCTTGTGCTAATAAATGCCCTGTCCAATTTTCGTCGTCGCCGACGTTTGCCACTGCTGAAAGTGCAATTATTTTGTTGTCTGTGCCGATTATATCTCGTGTAGTTTGCGTTTCGGTTATAGGATGCTCCAAAACTTCGTCCCATTGCACGGCAAGTGCGTACAAATCTTTTTGCTGCCCTGTGTATTCTTGCGTAATTTGCAGCTCCATGTTTTGGGGCGTGTGTTGCATTGCTCCCAAAAGCGGCGAATTTGGCTCGCGAACCTGAAAATCGGAAGGCCCGTGCTTGACTTGCAAAATAACATTATCCTCAAATTTGCCGTCTAGCGGATAAAAATAATCGTAGGCGGCTTTTGGGCGATCGGTTTCTGTGTCGCGCCAATCTTGCATACAGTTGTAAATAAAGCAACGCCAGTAAATTACGCCGCCGAACGGTTTTAAGGCTTTTGCAATCGGACGAGCTCCCTCGGCTTGTGTGCGGCCCATTGAGGCTGGCCCGCTACGAAATTCGGAATCCGCTTTCATCAGAAATCCCACTAAATCGGGAATATATTTGTAAACCGTTTTTGTCGCATTTTGCCACCATTCCGCCACTTTTTCGTCTAGCGGGTCGGCAGTTTTAATTCCGCCCAGTAAAACAGGGCTTTCAAAATGCACCGCAATAATCAGACGAATACCAAACGGACGGAAAATATCGGCAACTTTGGCTAAATCTGGCAATTTTTCCTCAGTAATGAGCTTTGCACTTTCAAGATACACATTGACATTATTTAGGCAAATTTGGTTGATTCCCACGCTTGCCAATAATCGCGCGTAATCTCGCAAGCGGTCGGCATCGAAATGTAGCTGATCATTGCGGAAGAAGAGGGAATTTCCCGCATAGCCACGTTCAATCGAACCGTCAATATTATCCCAGTGATTGAGGATACGTTTGTCAACGGTGGGCTTATCATTCAACGAGATGTTTGTAGTGTCAATATTTTGGCGGAGCAACGCCAAAAATTTGTATACACCGTACAGCAAGCCGATTTTGTCGCCGCCCGTTATTGTTATGTCGTCAGGTTTTCCCACAATGGAAAATCCCTCTGCTGGCAGATTTTCGGCAGTCGCCAAATTAACGGTAACATTGCCGTTATCGGTTGCCAGATTGCCTAATCCGTGCTTACACTCCTCCATTGCGAAATCCGCAGTGGAATCGCCCACAACTTTGAAAGTTTGGGTTTTGTTTTCAATGTCGCCTAGCCAGGCTTGATACATGAATGATCGATTTTTCAAAATAATCGCTCCTTAATTGTTAGCACAAAAACAATAATGCTTCCGCACTTAAGTAATCTCAATAAAGCAACGGAGAAGAGGGGATTTGAACCCCTGCACCGCTATTCACAGCCTACCCGCTTTCCAGGCGAGCCCCTTAAACCAGCTTGGGTACTTCTCCAACTACACTATAATAAAATAAAATATTGTGCTTGTCAAATTTTTTTGCAAATTTTGTAACGGCACGGGGTCAAATATTTTATTTTATATATGTCAAACCCTTACTCGTACTTTAGTTGCGAACCACATTGGGTGCAAAAATTTCTACAATCTTTTAAAATTGCACCGCAGTTACATTTAACAGAGTAGGATTCTCCACGCTCTTGCTGTGCCTTGGTTATAAGGCACTCGCTCTTACTAGCCTCCTGCTCTTCATCCACCTTTGCGGGGATTCCGCATTGATTACAGAATTTATAATCCTTAGGATTATTAGCTCCGCAATCGCAAACAGCGACCTCTTTCCCCAAGATACTTTTTATCATCTTTAACGGCATAATCAACACTCGCTTTCTTTAAGACTCTGGGGGCAACAAGCCCCTCTTGAATTTGTTAAAGATATTGTAGCATGATTTTGGCTAAGAGTCAAAAATTTTTTTGTTTTTGTCTCTCTATCGACTCGTGCGCCTGAATTCTCTAATAATCCCATCATCTTCATCGGGGGTTATTAGGGTTAAGCGAGTTAGGGATAAGCTATACTCCATATCCATTGACATGATACCGATTCTTTTGTTTAGAAATCCATCAGTCGCAGTCCATTGAAATTGGTGTATTTCGACAACCTCATCTATTCTCAAGGTTATGAGACCAGTACCGTCGTCAAAAAATTCAATTTCCATTTCCTCTCTTTCTAAACGCTCGTCAAAATAGCGTTCAAGCATCACTCGTTGAGCGGCTGGCAAACGCTCAATTCTTTCTGAAGTTCCTCGCATATCCACCATTTCCCAATGACCAATTAATGACAAATTGGTAAATATCAATAGGGCAACAATGGCTGCCGCTATGCCGAAAACAAGGACAATAAGCCCTATCTTCAAACGGTTCTTCCTTTGGTTTTTTCGACTAAACATTAATTGTTTCCTCCCTTTAGTTATTTGGTGCAATTGACTGCGTTGCAAGATGAGCGTAAAAATTCATCATAAAATGCGTGTCCGTATCAAAAATACGATCAATTAAATCAAAAACCATGTCCACTATTAAAACTTCCAGCACACTTGGGACTAATGGAATATTAGGGATAGGTCTTGCACTGTGCCAGATCTGGTTTACAGACTCATGCCAAACGACATTACTAAATTCCTCAATCAGCATATTGGCTTCCAAGCTGAATGTTCCATCAATTATCCAAAGAAGTTCACGGATATGAACAGGCACGGCAAATGGGCTGATTCCCTCGACAAGACCAATCCCATCGCTAAGTATTTGCAAGGCAATAGGCACATCGATGCCTCGATTTTCCCTCATACTTCTAAAAATTTGACTAACCAATGCGAAAGTATCATAATCAGGAAATTCCGTATAACTCCCTATTCCAATAATTCCCGCTATCAAATCATAATGAACGTAAAAATGGGATATTCGGAGTCTTATTTCAGGTGCAAGGCTATTTAATGCGTTTATGGTTTCAATGTAAAATGTTGGTGCACTAAAAGCCGCAACACGCCGAATGTTGGCTAGTCCCATTTGAGATAATTCGTATGCGGCTACATATGCCAAATATCCGCCTAGGGAATGACCTGTAATGTATATTTCGGCATTTATCAGCTTATTTGTTATTTCAGGCTCGTTTATGAAATTTATCAGGGAATCGACATGAGCATGGCGATACCCCGAAAGGCTTTGAAAATTATACCACCATGTTCCTGTTTGCGTAGACAACGAATCTATCATACCACCATACGTGCCTCTTATTGACAGGACAAATTTGTTGCTATTTGAGTTTCGGTATAAAACAATTCTAAAGCCTGTATTTTCATCGTCATACACGTCCGTCAGATGCCACCCATACATTTCATTTGCAAAATTAAAGCCAAACGAGTTTAATCCCCAAGCGTTATACGTCATCACATATCCATAAAAAGGCTCATGGTGGAAGGGTTTGAAGTCATGTTGTTGCGGAAGCTCGCCAGCATTAAAATCAAATGGGAAGTACGCCATATGTGCAAACAGTGCCATTTGTAAGCATGAAGGGGATTCAAATCTTATGTTGGCTTGATTTGTGTCAGTATCGTCCAAAGTAAATCGTCTAATTCTTTGCGGTTGTACGGAAAATGTGTTTGGGTTGTCGTTGTCTACTTTCGTATCTCCTCTAGGTGTAATTACGAATGTATACACCTCGTTTTGACCCGTTGGCAATACTGTAAAAATCTCGTCAAACATAACGGTTCGCTGACCAAGGAAATTGCCTTCCCCGTGAAATATTGAAATATCGGCAACGCCGTTGAAATCAAGCTGAACCATTAGTTCACTGTCTGCTTGCTGATTCACTTGTATATTCGTGCTTTTAAGACTGTAGCCATCGCCAAAAATAATCGATGCCGTTGCGAGCGTATCGTTTATAGTCATTTCAATATTCCAGTCATCTATGTTGACAACAATGCTCCTGTTTGGCGACAAGATGAACCAAATAGCGATAGCAAGAAAAAGAAACAAGCTGACAATCAAGATGCAAAAACGAGTTTGGATTCTTTTTTGTTTATGCGAAACAGGATTTTTCATCATACATTCCCCTCCTCATCTCTTTGAAAATATGATTAGCAATCACGATACCTCTCGCAATGAAATAGTTACACGGGCTCGCCTACGCTCTTCAGGATTATCGCCGACCTGCTCTAAATTGGATGTTGTAATAATATCTGGTGCAGTAATACCCAATTCAAGTAGCTCTTCACGTAGTCTTGCCGCAACTGTATTGGCTCGCCCTATGGTTAAGTCATGTCTATCATATCCCCTGTTGCTTATGTCGTTGAATCTTCCATCAACTCGTATATGATTTATTTCCATGCCTGGTATATCTAGCACACGTTGTAAATTTTCAACTAGCCGAATATCCTGATCGCCCGAGTATTCTGGTGGCGAATCCAGCACTTCAAGGTTTGTAGAGTAGCCTCTAAAGAATATATCGAAAAATTCATATGGCTGAGGAGTAGTATCCCTAATGGTTAGTCTCACAATAGGGCTGACTACCCTCGCCTCTTCTTCTCCCGTTTCGGGATTGATAATTGTTATTGTAAAGAAAAATTCAAATGTTCCCTCTACATCTAGCGACACTTCATGAAAAGATTCTGTTGCACCTGGAATCGGCTCTTCCTCGCCATCGATTATCCGATACCATTGAAATGAAAGGTTATGCCCCTCTTCAACATGATAATCCGCTTGCAAAACGCCTATTTGCCCAATGACGCTACGGTAAGTTTCCAGCTTTATTACGCCTCCTTGAATCGCCGCACCAGGTAATGAACCCTGCACTAGTCCAACATCATTAATAACAGGCGATGGGATTAGGTTTTCTCGTAATAAATGCCCTGCACGACTGATGATTCTACGTACAGATTCGGCGGCATTGCCTTCAACTTGTCCGCTTTCCAACGCATTTCTTAGCTCGATTTGAACTCGATCAGTATCATTAACTAGCAACTGAAAATTGTCTATGTCGTCAGCCAAAAGAACCTGAAAACCGAATGAAGTCAAATCTCTTGCTAATGGTCTAACATGGGTCGTACCTATCAATCTACGTCTAAGAAACAACCCTACAAAATCCCCGTCTTCGTTGCCATCGGGTATTTGTAAAAGAACGCCTAGATACCAATCGTATATATCGGGCATATTAGCAAAATAGGAAAAACTGGCGATAAGTGCATTGGCATCAGTAACGTCGTCTTCAACAGACATCCGCCCAGCGAGCACGCCGTTATTTATGCTATACGCCCAGTCTCTAAATTCCTCTTCCTCATCGTCCCAAAGTGCCAATCGAACAAAATTATCTAGCGGCTCAAGCTCAGCATAAGTATCGAGGTCGTCATAAGGCGATTCAAGACCACTATCAACACTAGATACATCAACCGAGGCATCAGGCTGTTCATCATCATTAGAGCCACAACCAGCCGCTAAAGCAACGATGACTAAAATTAACATAGTCATAAAGCTGTACCTTTTCATAAACATCCCTCCACACAAATTATTTTAGCTTTCCTCTTGTTATTACACTTTTTACTTTTTTACCCGAGGCGTGTAACTCAACCTCGGCGGGTTTCTCAAGGATCGACTCAGACCTTGCAAAAAAATCGGCATCGAAAAATATTTCGAGTCCTTGTTTTTTAAAATCAGCTGCTCCAATCCTGAATTTAGGAAAAAGGTAATTTTTCCCATCGCACTTTATTAGCATCATGCTTCCGCTATCATCGTCTTTAACTTCAAACGATGTATGCTCGTACTCGTGATTTAATTGACTATAATGAGGGTGAGTCAAACCGAAATTACGAGGATGTTTATCTATAAAATCGTTGCGTAGCTGAAATGAACCCTCTTTTGCAGCATTATTATACTGATCAATTATAGCCAAAATCCCCGCACCTAATGGTTTGTCTCCATAAGATTTGTCGTCCAAATCAGTAAAGGAGGCAATGTGAGGTGTAGCTGTTTTGACTGCATCCTCTTCGATTTTAGTAGATTTTACATTGCAACCCTCTAAGGTTTTTGTGAGCTTTGCCTCGTGAGCATCAAGGCTTTTCTTAAAGATTTCTGTGAGCTTTTCCTCGTGAGCATCAAGGATTTTCTCAATGGTAGACGAAATTTCCTCAGTAAATTGGCTGAGTTCCTGCCCTCGATCCTCATCTTTAATAAAATCGTCAATAGCCCTCTTAGACTTATTTTTTATCGGCTCTAACGATTCATCGTTCTTGCGTTCGCAGTCTCTCGCTTGGCTTTTTGATTTTGATGCGATGTAGCTGGAAATATACTTAATCGTAATGAAAGTGTTCTTGACTATGAGGATTAGCAGAAGTATTGAAAACAGTAAGATAGTGATTATTTTCATCAAAATTCCTCCTTCTCTAGTATATGGGCTACAAATGCTGGAATGATTAACTCATTTTGGGTAAGCGGAATATCTTCGGGGTCAGTTGGGAGTTTATCCTTGACAGTCTTGAAATGATCGTCAAATTTGCCCTCGCCCTCTTTAAATATTAATTTACGGTCATTTTGCAGATGCTTTTCCTCTAGAAGCCCTGCATCAAAATCCCCTAGTAGCAGACGCATCTTATCATCTGATTTTTCACTGTTTGAGCCATTTGCTCCATCATTGTTAGGGTCTTTAAATTCGTTTAATGCTTGTCCTATACTCTTAGCTTTAACTAGACCTATAGCAACTTCATGCTTCCTTTTTTTAGAATGTCGTAATTTAACAGGTTTGTTTTGCGGTTTTTGACCATTCTGTCGTGATTCAAAAGTTCGTCCAGCTTCATAAAACTTTCCAAGTTTATCATCTGCATCGCTATCCCACATCCAGTCCTTCAGCACTCCAGCCCCATGTCCAGCCAATAATATCATCTGAACATTGACTTTTTCATTTTCTGATGCCGAGGCGTTGTAACTCCCTTCAAGAGTGCCAAGATAATAAAACAACGCACAGCAGGATACTTTTAGAATTGCGGAAACTCGATCTTTCGCCTCTTTAGACTCTTCAAAGCCTACTTTATCTAGAGCATCACCAAGAGTTAATCCCATTGCATCGCCCGCTTTTTCTTTAGTGTAAACAAGTGCCTCTTCATAATATTCTACTGCTCGTTCTAGACCAAACCGGAACTCATCTAGACGCTCTCCTTTCAAAGCCTCTTTAATAAAGTGGGCGGATTGACGTAAAACTCCGTTTGATGTTTTGCCATTAGAAGCATCAGAACCGAATAGGGTTTCTTTGTCCGAAGATTGCCCATTACTAACAGTATTTATAGCGGCTAGCATTTTAAGGCGAAGTTTAATAAGTTCGTTGGCAAAATTAACGCTCTCAGGCTTTAGAGCTCCTCCCAAAATTTTTCTAGCTCCAAAAGGCAGGGAAAATTCTTTTTTAATTGTCGTTGTTCCATCATCTAAGTTTTTGAATATAGCAATATCTGTCGTACCACCACCAATATCAACAACCATACCACCTTCCTTCAAATCATAAGCGGCTTCATATATGTTGCTGTTTACTGAATTGGCAACACATAAACTTTCAGTGTAGAAAGTTGGATCTGACATTATTAGATCTGCGTTCTCAAAAACTCCCTCGCTCTCCTCACTCCCCTTAAGGTAACTTACGACATTCATCCAAGCAAGTTTAAATTTATCTTTTAAATCATTACTCAATGAGGCAGGATACGACACTCTTGGCTCTATCTTTATGCGAGCATCATTATTTTTTTCTACAGCAACAATATAAGCCGATAATAGCATCTGCTTCAAAAGGATGGGCAACTCGTTATTGTCCGCTCCCCATTTGGCGTTGTGGACTAAGGTCCTAGTCTCTAACAGTGCACCTAATGTTTCGCTCATATCTGCATCGTCCAAAAACGTGATATTGCCGTCTAATAAAGGGTTATTTCCTTTATTTTCCATTTTCTTGTACCTTGTAAATAGAGTTGGAAAAATTTTTTTCTTTTTGCTATCACTTTTACTTGCAAATGGCAATTGGAAAAACATTAGAGCACTCTTTCCAAGCTGGTCAAATCTGTTCCCTGCTACAGGTATGCCATTAAGGTATTCGTCATTCCAATCCAATATTTCCTCGGTATGACCTTCAAATTTGTAGTAAACTAAAGAATTTGATGTTCCAAAGTCAATGCCAATCACAACGTTTGTTCTTTTGTTCGTCTCTTCAGAAAGCTCTAATGTTTGTCCTTCTATTGTTTGAGTATGACGTTTTAGAGGTGTAGTCAGCATTATCCCTTTTGCAGAATGCAAATCCTTTCCAAATTTAAAACGAAGGGCAAAAGGAAATTCGCTCAATTGATAGGATACTTTATCAAAAGCCTCTTCATTTATACAAGTAATTTGTGAATATTTGCGAATTTCATTATCTTTTGGGCTTCCGTTATCTTTTCGATGTGAAAAAATGCTAGGTATACTGATTTCGCCAATTGTACCAGAGGGACTCCTTCCAGGGTCTGTAACGTAATTTACTTTATACGCCTTGAAACCCTCGATATCGACAGATGGCCAAATTGCGGCACAACCCACCCTTTCTGCAAACATAGGAATTTTACCCTCAACTAGGGCATAGCTATCCTCGCTATACAACTTTTCAATAAGAAAATTGGGGATAATTTTGCCATCACCTGTGATCTTAATTTTATAACCTTTACCGTCTTTTTGTTGTATTGTTTGTATTTTTGAAATTCCAAAGGTGCTGATATTGTTTATGCTTTTATCCCCTTCTTTATAGGCATTTTTCAACAAATTAAGCAAACCATCTTTGAAAGGAAGCAAGATTTTAGGTCTTTCTTTCCCACCCATTTCTGGGTCGTTAAGACCTGTATCAGTTTCACTGTAAACATCATAAACTGAAAATGCGCCTTTTGGACTCTCTTTCAATTCATTAGGCGATATGTCATCATCGTTAGCAACTGCCAATATAGCCAGTCGTTTTTCGAAAGCGTTATCCTCTACAAAGTTTGGAAGTAGCTGTAATACGGAGGCATTATTCGCATCAATTTTGTCTTGTGCTACGTATACCTTGCCAAAGAAACCTTTTTTAGTCCATTCTTCAATATTTTCATTGCCTACCAATTTATCGCATTCGTCTTGGATAATCTTTACAATCTTTTTTAAGTATTCCTTCCCTGCATCTCCTTCATCTAAGTTTTCTATTAACTTACCCAACCAATACGCCACGATGAGCTCTTCGTGCCTAAAAAGGTTCGATAAAACGGCAGAAACACCTTTTTCATTTAGGGTTTTACTTCCTTCGTCTGAAGTCTCTATAAGCAAAATACGGCTCGTTATGCCTATTACTTCATTCCCTAGCTTAAGCTCGTGCCTTTTGTAGGGGTCGCCTTCAATTTTGAAGCCTGAATCTGTCCAGGTCGATGGTTCTACTTTGGATTCATCAGCTAAATCAAACTTTAGCCCAAAATCCCTAACATCATTCAGTGCCCAAGCTTTAAGCGTGTTAAGCCAATTTAATTTGACCTTTTTCCCCAAATCGCCCTCCTCATCGAAGAAAAACGCCGCATTTTGTTTGTGAACCGTGGTATAAAAGGGATTGTCATTTTCGCCGTGGGAATAAAAGCAAATATCAGGCATTTCGACACCCCTGAAATTGGGATTTTTCTTTCTAATGGTCGTTTCTATAGTGTCTTTTGCTCGAACCACTTTTTCACGCAAATTCGTTTGCTCTGGAATCTTACTTTCGAATCTATCTAGCCAACTCCAAAGACAAATATATTGAAAATCGTTCTTTGGTCTGATATCTTCCCCTAAGTAAGGCGGCAGATAGAACGTAAAGTTGGAGGCCTCCTCACCTTTTATACGTTTGCCGAAGAAAATTATTTCATCGGTCTGATATTCTACAGGGTAATTTCCAAAGTCTCTCAGTGCAAGGCCTGTGAAAAATTTTAACCAAATTGTATCTGATATTCCTGATATTTTGGTTTCGATAGTTTCATCATGAGACAAGGGTGCGACAGAAAGACTGCCACTATCCTCATCCTTAAACAGCTCACCATTACTCGAAACAACTTTTTTCGTTTCAGTAATGTATAGGGTTTGATCTTCTACACTATCAAAATTTTTGCCGATTCCTGTAAGGTAATATTTCATCAAATCGTTATAAAAGTGATTAAGTTCACTTTGCAAAATTCCTCCTGGCTCACGATCGATTGCCGCTCGAACCCATCCTCCCACAATTCTACAAGCTAGGGGGTCGTTTTTTAAGTCAGGTATGACAACTCCGTTCCTTCTAATTTTCTCAATCGATTCAGAAAAATCAGGATTCGGTGCAACAATCCAATAGGAGTTTGTATACCCTAACACAATTCGCACTTCATGTGGAGCAGTATCTTTGTAGTAAATTGTATGCTTTGCTTTGCCACACAAGTTTTTGAAATCACTGTCTATGGCTTCTGTATTTTTAGCGTACCCCTCTATTTCAAAAATCAGTTTAGCAAATTTGGACTTGGCAGGTTCAAAACCAATGCCAATTTCGTTTGTATCATTAAGAGCGACTAAAGAAATCAAGCATCGCCAATCATCGATAAAGCCCTTGATTGCTATGTCATCCTGTTCCTTATCTTTAGGTTGCTTTATTCTATTGATGTAATCTATACTTTGTATAGTCGATTTTCCGCCCTTTCTATCAACAGACTCACCAAGGGACTTACGCAATTCGTTCTCTATCTCTAACATAGGATTGTCTTTGTTTGTGAGATTTGCTCCTTCAGTAAATAAACTCATAAAATTTCCTCCTTTAAAATATTAAACCTGTTCTAATATCATTAACCACGTTGCAAAACGCTAAAGTGGTTTAACTTAAAAATAATTTGTAAAAACACCACACAAATGAGGGCTAGGACGAAGCTTTGCGATTTTTATGTAGGCTTTTCTTCGATGAGCCTTGTGTAAATTACGCTAACAAGTTCTCTAAAAACTTCGGGCTTATCGATTTTGTCTCCCATTTTCGTTTTATTGTTAAGTAAATTAGGTGAGAGGTTTCCATCTAGCAAAAATTCAACATTTTCCTCCCCTCTATTGATAAGCGAGTCGCTTTCTTTGAGGAAAGATGGCTTAACTTTTGGCAGACATGACCTTGCTGTCAGTTTCTTTGTTCCGTAATTGCCAAACAAATTCTTAAGGAGAACATCGGCGGTTTCAGCACATTTGCAAGATGGATCTCCATCAGCATTTTTGTCCCAACATGGTTTGTAATCATCATTAAGTGGAAATTTGTGGATTAACTTGTAATACCAACGTGCACTACCCGTAAGATAGTTATACATCTTTTCAAATGCCTCTGCATCAATGATATTTTTGTTTATGGAGTATTTTTTTCCAAAAAATCCAAGGATTCCGCCATCGTCTTTTAAGAATTTTTCGCCCCAATTGCTTGTTGATAACCTTTTGAGCTGTTCATCTTTTTTCTTTTTGCCTTTGTTAGGCCAAATTACGAATGGCTTAGAGCTTTTACTACCATGATAATCAAATAAAGTTGGCATTACATCTGCTGAGAAGTAGTAATTAAACAGCGTAAAAAGCTCAATAGCCTCTCGTAACTCTCTATACCCGCTATAGTTATCCCAACGCAAATCGCTTATATCGTTCATATCATCTCCCTTTAGCGGATTTACATATTCTGTTTGTATTGCTCTCCGATTACTATCTGGAGATGATGGTTCTGTTTTTTCTTCAAAAAATTTACCCGCTTCCGCCGCTGCAAATAATTCGCAAATATGTGGCCAATTTGCCTGTTGCTTGCCTTTTTCGGCATAAGCACCTCTTATTGGTCTGCTCGTGTCTCCAATCGTCTGGATTTTGTTAAATATTTTATTCTTTTTAGAATCCACCTCAAGCCGAAATTTTTGCACAACATAGTAAGAATTTGGTCTAAAATCTTCCGAATGAATTCTTGCATCCTTTGGCTTATCTTCTTCGATGGGAACAAAATAAGGTGTCATCAAGCAAGCAAAAATGTGCAGATTTTCCCTTTTGCTTGGTGTTCCATCTGTCGAGAGATTCTTTGCATCAGCAACCAATTTTTTGCAGATTGGTAAAATGCCCGAAGCCCCTGTTCCTCCAAATGTTGATCCTGCAATATAAATTTTGACAACTTCATCCCTCCTCAAATCATCTACTATTCTTTTTAACAAAGCGTTCAAACTGCTTTTGGGGGCATGCGTGAGATAATATTCAAAGGATAACGTCCCTTGTAAAGTGCTTCCGTAAAATCCATCTTCAAATTTTTCAGTATAGTCTTTTTTTGATAAAAAAGATTTCATATCGTTAACTTCAAGATAGTCGTTTTCATCTATTAAATCATGGTTGATGATTATGCTATCCCTACTGTCCTCTTTGTTTATCAAATGTGCAGTGAAGCCATTATTCGCACTAGCTCCTAATATTTCTGTTTTAAATATGTGGTCATTCGCACCCTTACCCAATGCGTTATAGCAATTGGTATAATTTTCGACTAATTTAGCAAAATTTACTGCATTTCCATTATCGGCATCCACATCAACCATCACGCAAAATAATTCTTTTTGCTCAATGTAGCCACATTCGCAAAGTCTCACGATAGACTCCATTATCCTAGCCCCCGCACCGCCTACGCCTATTACATAATTTTTTGTCGCCATAATTTTATGACCTCCTATAAAATTCTATATTTATTTTTTACTTTCTGTTATTTTCAAGAAAATCCACACAAGCACTACATGGATTAGGCAGATAATCCCCATCTGAATAAGGTGAAAACCAAAGAGTCGAAATAGATCAACGCCTTGAAGATTAACGTCTACAAAAACAAATGTTAAAAATAAAACCATGGCAATTGCAATTGCTAAACAACCCCCTTGCCCCCGAGTCATGCTCCATCCAGCATTATTCGCCGTGTCAGACTCTCCAGTTTTTGCACGTGTTAAAAATAAACTAATAACGATAGTAGCAATCCCATAAATCCCATAAAAGACATTATTAAAAAGTGTCCAGTTCGAAAATGCCTGATCGGGCGGGTAAAAATGGATTATGTTTCTAATATCTTGCACCTGCCGTAGGAAAACAAACCAAATTGAAGTTGAACCAACCAAGGCAACAACAAATCCAAGGCCTCGTTTGCCACCCCATTTCTTGTCTGGATCACTAATAAGAAGATATGTTTTTTTCTCTTTGGTTTTTTTCTCTTTGTCGCTCATAAATCCCTACGCTCCCATCTATGGTAGAATAAAATGTATATATATTTCAGCAACGGTAAGCCTCGCTCTTGCTTGTTGTACATATAGTAATAGATGACTAAATGTTGTATTGAAAAATTCAGTGTTAGCCGAAATTTCGCCATTATGCTGAGAGTGCAAATCTGCATTTACCGTTAGGACAAGCAAGGCTCTTTTTACACCCTCAAATATCGAGGCATCTATTTCCATATCAATGTCGAGAATGTTTGTATCGCTAGGATTCCAATTATGGTTGTATGTAGTGCCACCCGAAGAAATATTAGTTAAATGCTCCTCACTTTCCGAAACCACACGAAAATCCAGGGATATTTCAAAATTTTCATCTCTTACCGCATCCCATAACACTGTTGGTAAGCCCTCAAGATTGACTGAAAAGTGGATTGGGATTGTGCCGCTATCATACAATAAGCCTCTTCTCACATCAAAAACTATTTGATGCTCGCCTAAATATAGATTAAATAGCTCTCGTTCCTCATCATCGATTACCCCACTAGATGCCAACAAGCCAGCACCCAAGACATTAGTCTCCGTTACGCTTGCATTTGAATTATTTCTAATCGCATATCTGGGTAGTGCAGGGCTAGGGTCAAAAATATTAAAATTTTCCGAAACATTTATCCCTCGCAATTGCTCTCTAAAGTGGCTGCTAAACTCTACCACTTCCCCTGTTGAACCAAAAATAATGATATAAAATGGCTGAGCATCGCCATCGTCATTTTCGTTTTCAAATGCGAACGTGGCAATGGAGCTATTTTCGTTTCTGTCGAAATATGTCATTATTTGTTCATGTATAGCAGCCGCTTCAGCCACGTATAAATGAGGAACAAAATTTGTAACCATGATTGATATTTCGCCAGTGTCGTTCCTAAAAGTCGATATTTCCTGAATTGTGCGGCTTATATGTTGTTTGTCGTGATCTCCCCATGTTAAAATGTTGCGTTGTTCATACCTCTCTGGAGATCTGCTCTCCTGCCTTTCGTACCATGCTAAAGAGTAAAAATCGTGGTCTAAAATTTGATTGGCTTGAGGAGATGGGTCAAAGACTCCTTGGCGGTTATAGTCAAGTGGGTATGCAAAAGCACGACCAAAATATGGCTCGTCATCAGCACGCATTTCGTACCATAGAACATCGAAACGATATATCCTACGCAGCTCACTCTCAATGTTTTGATTCCATGGAAATCCCGCATTGGATAAGAGAAGTCCGACAACTTCATCGTATTCAGTTTCCAACAGATTTGCCATATCGCTAGTTGTTTGAAAATAAATGTTTACCCGAACTGGCGTATTTTCCGATACATTAATCGATTCTGGAAAAGCATCCCTGGAAAAAGAATGTGTATAATTAGCACACGAGGTTAGTAAAAATGCTGTGCCTACAAGTACTAAATAAAATAGCTTTCTATGTTTCAAAATTTCCACCTCCTGTAAATTCAGTGCAGTTCTAGCTGTCTCTAAATCATCGCTTCTCTGCTTGCTTCCGTTTGTCATGTGAAATTTTGTTGCCATACGTTCATCTCCGCTTCAATTGCACTTTCTGTTACTCATATACATTGAAAAATGGAGCTTGCACAATTTCATCATCAATGCGAATACCAACTCGTAATTCTTCATATATCTTATCGTAATCGTTTGTTGATTTGGCAAATCGGGATTCTGTATTATACTTCTCATATCCCTCATTTAATAAATCTTGACTACATTTCCCCGTTGACGGCCAAGGTATTCTTTCTACTCCCAGTCTATCCTTCAAATTACTTGTAATGGTTTCAAGCAACTCCTCAAAGGCATCGACAAATTTTTTAGCATATTCGTTGTTAATCGCTTCCCCCTGTGGAATTAAGTTGCGAATTTGGATGATTCGTTTATCAATCCTTTGTAACTCGGCAAATTCTAGACTATCCTTTATTACTTTATTGTTGTTTATAAAACGCTTTTTTACCTTGACAGGTTTGCCAACAAACTCTTGTGCAATTTCATGGATATTTTTCGCTACCTTCAAAAATTGACGGATGGTTTTCCATCTCTCATCATCCTCTCGTATGTTATTTTCTAACATCAGCTCTTCCATAAGGAAAGATTTTTTCTCACGTTCGGCTTGTGCCCGTCTTGCTTCGAGTGCAGCTTGTCTTTTGGCTACAGCTTTTTGTGCGGCTATTAATTCAGACTGTCTTATAGCATTTGATTCTTGTACTCGTCTTATTTCAAGTTCAGCCTGTCTTTTGGCTTCAGCTTCTTGTATCCGCCTTGCTTCAAGTTCAGCTTCTTGTATCGCTATGAGTTCAGCTTGTCTTCTAGCTTCAGTCTCTTGTACCCGTTTTGTTTCAAATTCAGCTTTTCTAGCCTTCTCCTCTTGTTTAGCTTTCGCTTCGGCCTCTTTCAGTTTAGCCTGCAGCAAAATCCTTTTTCTTTCTTCTTCGGCTGCTTTTAACTCGGCTTGTTTTCTAGCTTCCGCCTCCTGTACCGCTCTTAGTTCAGTTTGCCTTCTAGCTTCAGCTTCTTGTGTCGCTCTTAGTTCAGCCTGTCTTCTAGCTTCAGCCTCTTGTACTCGTCTTGCTTCAAATTCAGCTTTTCTAGCCTTTTCATCTTGCTTGGCTTTCGCTTC
>WRKH01000307.1 GCA_009778175.1 Turicibacter sp. | reverse complement strand
GCTCGTACAGTAACAGTAGCATACAGGCAAAAGAGACCGAAGCGAGAGCATCCTGATCTCGGTACAGAATCCTGCCGAAAACAACTACGCCCGCCATTGTCGCCGCCCGCACTGTGGAAATCCCCGCTCCTGTTAGTATCGTGTATGCGATTATAAAAATGAGTGCCAAAAGCCCCGCCATTCGCTTATTCAAGACCTTTTCCAGCAAAAAATACAAGACCATCATCAGAATAGACAGATGCAGCCCCGATACCACCATAAGATGATAAATGCCAGCCATTCTGTACATTTCGACTACTCTATCGTTAGAGTCAGGGCGTTCGCCCAAAACGATTGACTGCATTAAATTTGCCTCTCTAAAGGGCAGAACAGCCGAGTACACAGCAGCCAACCGATTGCGTATTATAAAGGCGGTTCTCGTTAAACTTTCGGTTATTTCAAAAGTTTCAACGGTACGTGCATTAAAACGCCCCGATATGCCGCGTGGGCGTTGCACCATAAATTCATCGTAGCCGCCTGGATTTGCAGCACGTTCCAATCTATGCAAATCGCCGATAAGCCACACCCGTTGCCCCATTTGCACATTATATTCGGGCGATAAAAATGTAAGCAGCCTCATTCCAGCCTCTGCAACCAGCATTTCATCGGAATAGATGGCTTCTAGTAAATCCACTTCCAAGCGTTGCCAACCTGCGGCGGTATAGCTCATATCCTGCACTATCCCCATTAATTCCACATTATCCGCTGAAATAACCCCGACGTTCATGCTTTCCTGCACCCTAATAAATGAAAATAGGGCGACAATCACACAGATAAATATCGGCTTGTACTCTGTCAGACGTTCATAGGCTATGCAGACACAAAAAGAAAGTACCATAAGCACGATTAAGCCTACGATACCTGGCAGATACATACCGAATAAGATTCCAGTAACCAAGAAAAATAACGCCCACACGATGGGTCTTGTTGCATCTCCATTTTTCGTCATAATAATGCCTTTATACAAATATTCCAGCAAAACAGCAAAAAACACGGAGACGGAGGGATTCGAACCCTCGAGCCGCTTTCACGGCCGAACGATTTCGAGTCGTTTCCGTTATGACCACTTCGGTACGTCTCCGTTTTTTCACATTTTTAATAATATCACAAAAATTTGATAATGTCAAACTTGACAAAATAAATTTTATCTGTCAGAATTACATTGTGTGGTGTCGCTACCCACTAGCAACTTATTTAGGAGATAAAATAATGCGATATCTGAAAGATATAAAAGAAAACGAGCACATCATCGGGCATTATATGTGCAAACAAAAACAGAACCTGAAAACAAAGGCCGATAAACCCTATATTTCAGTAAAACTGCAAGACAAAACGGCGACCGTGGTCGGTAAAATTTGGGATATAAATAAGGATATTGGCGATTTTGAAGAGGGAGACGTTATAAAAATAGATGCCCTCATGCTTTTATACAATAAAGAGCCGCAGGTACGCATTAGCCGCACTAGAAAGAGTCTGCAAGAGGAGTATGAGATAACAGAGCTTATCCCCTCTACAGATAAGGATATTGATGAGCTATCCAATAAACTTCAAAATTTTATAGCCTCCGTTCAAGAACCGTGCTTAAGGCGTTTGCTCGAGCTTATTATATTGGAGCATGATACTATTTCAAAAGCGATACTAACCCATTCTGCCGCCAAGAGTATGCACCACAGCTATTTGGGTGGGTTACTAGAGCATACGGTATCCGTGGTTGAAATATGTGATTTTTTAGCTGCCCACTACAAGAGCCTAAATCGAGATATTTTAATCACTGTGGCGATATTACATGACATTGCCAAGGTGTTTGAATTAGAGGCAATACCCACTTATAACTATACGGACGATGGTCAGATGTTGGGGCATTTGTACATGGGGGCAGAGCTTATCGCTAAAGAATGTGAAAAAATAGCGGATTTCCCACCCGTTTTGGAGAGTCTGCTAAAACACTCTATCCTAGCACATCATGGCGAATATGCTTTCGGCTCGCCCAAGCTGCCAATGACGCTAGAAGCCCTGATACTCCACGCCGCCGATAATATGGATGCCAAAATGCAGGCTTATGAGGGTATGCTGGCTGTAGATAATGGGGGTTCTTGGAAGGGCTATCACAATATCCTCGAACGCTATATTAGATCGTCGGACTATTGATTATGTTAGCTAAAAATGATTTTGCGGAGCTACAAATACACGATTTGACTGCCAAGGGGAGCGGAGTAGGTAAGATTGATAATTTTGTTATTTTTACGCCATACGCACTCCCTGGCGACATATTACGAGTGAAAATTTTGAAGGTAAAAAAGCAATACGCCTATGCCAAAATAGAAAAAATACTCGTGCCGTCCATACATAGAATAGACAGTGTTTGTGCGGTCTTTGGACGATGCGGCGGCTGCCAGTTTCAGCATTTTGATTACAATGCACAGCTGATATTTAAGGAAAAATTAGTGCGAGATGCTTTGACACGCATAGCGGGCGTGGAAAATCCGCCTATTGGCTCTGTCATAGGCATGGAAAATCCATACAACTACCGTAATAAAGCACAATTTGTTGCAACGATAATCGATGGAGTGCAGGCGGCGGGCTTTTATGCACAACGTAGCCATAGAGTGATACCTTTCGATAGTTGCAATATCCACATATCTGAAAAAACCATAGCTGCCGTGCTTGAAAAATTGCCCCCCTTAAAATCTTTAAGGCATATAGTGGTACGAGTGGGCGAAAATACGGGCGAACTAATGGTAATCTTCGTAATGTCAAAATTGGAGCGGCTACCCATTATAGAGCAAGCAAGCACCGTTATAATAAACATCAATGCGGAAAATACCAATGTCATACTGGGTAAAAAATTACAAACCATACAGGGGAGCGGCTACTATCACGAGCAGATTGGTACAATAAGATACAGAATATCGCCACGTGCCTTTTTTCAGATAAATTCTAAGCAGACTAAGCGGCTATATGACCTGATTTTGGCACAGTTTACAGATGCTGGCGATGAAAGGGTAATAGATGCGTACTGTGGAATAGGAGGCATCGCTCTATACATAGCGGCATCAACAAGAGAGGTAGTGGGTGTCGATTCCGTACCAGAGGCTATTGAAGATGCCGCACACAACGCCCAGCTAAATAATATAACAAATGCACATTTCATCTGCGGACTAGCCGAAACAGTTATACCTGACTTGCTAGATGAATGTTCAACGATAATATTAGATCCGCCCCGAAAGGGTTGTGATGTTAAATTATTAGACGGTATAATGGGGGCTAAAATCCCCCGAATAATATACATATCTTGCGAGCCGACTACCTTGGCACGAGACCTTAAACAACTCACAGGATACAAACTAGAGACGGTGCAGCCCGTGGATATGTTCCCGCTAACGGGTCATGTAGAAATAATGGCTGTGCTGCATAGAACATAAAAGCAACCAAAGTCCACAGTTTTAGAAGGAGTGCTTATGAAAAAAATTAGCCTGTTAGTTGTCTTAATATTGTCAGCCTGTATGCCAGAAATTCACAGGATAACGCTTGCAGAGCCTATCGCTAACATTGCAGAAATAGCAGAGATAGAGGTAGAAGAAATGGAGTCTTTGATATTTGCTCGAATGTCGGAAAATTTCCCTGTTCATGGCGGCACGCTTAGACTATCCATGCGTATACCTAGCACTTTTAACCCTCTCCTAAACGAAGACGCTACAGTAGCCCGTATCTTCCAGTTGATGTATGAGCCTTTGATAATCTTTGATGATGAATTGCGACCCGTGCCGCATTTGGCGGAATTGGAATTTTCCTTTAACGGTGCAAACGTGATAGTAACCATAAGAGACGATGCCTTTTGGAACGATGGCAGTCCGATAACAGCCGAAGATTTGGCGTACTCCATAGAAGTCCTAAGGAACGCCCCTGCAGATGCTATTTACAGCCAATTTGTACAGAATTTTTCAACGGTTGAGGTGCTTGATTTTAAGTCAGCAAGGATTACCTTTAGCACAATCGTGGGCGGTGCTGCGTATATGTTTAATTTTCCGATAATACCAGCACATTTTAACGATAATGAAGTCCCCGTTTCCAATGGCTTGTTCATGCTGGAATCCGTTGACTTTACAGAAACACTAACGCTAGTCAAGAATCCATATACTTTTAGGGTGCATCCTTATATCGAAAATATCAGCATCATTACCACCTCGAACGCCGAAACGGATTTGACAGCGTTCGATAGGATGCTTGTCGATGTGTACAATTCCAGCATACCCGATTGGGCAAGGCACTATAGCGTAAACCCAGTGCAATTTGCCGAGTATCCCGCTATGCACTTTGATTTTATCGGCTTTAATTTTGCAAGATCCGTTCCCGCTTTACACGATTTTAGGCAAGCCATCTATCTTAGCTTAAATGTGGAAAGTTTGATTTCAGATATATTCCTAACCCATGCCGTCCCCACAAGAACCCCTATACATCCGATGTCTTGGCTTAGCTATACGAATCTGCCAGAATCCATATACGATGTAGCCTTAGCAAGGAGTATAGCGGGGCGAGCCATTACCCATGCCACTAGACACAGGTTATGGTCTGTTGATGAATATAACACAAATCAGCCGTTGGTGGTTTTGGTTAATCAAGAAAATCCCGAACGGGTGCGTATGGCAAGGCATTTAGTAAATCAGATGACCGAATTGGGCTTTGATACTGAGCTTGTATCGGTCTCCTTTGACGAGTATGTAGAATTATTAGAAGCGGGCGAATTCGATGTTTTTCTGGGCGGATACAATCTATCGATGAAGCCGGATTTGCGTTTTGCCCTACATTCGGGAAGCCCTGATAATGTTTTAGCATACAGCAATGCAAATATGGACTATCTGCTGGAAATTGCCAGACTAAGTGGTACGGACAGTTCGTTCCAAAGGGTAATATCGGATATACAGCTGCATATTGTTGAAGATATTCCCCTTATACCTTTAGCTTTCAGACACGCCAGTCTAATTTTAGATCCACGCATAAGGGGAGATTTAAGTCCCTCTATCAGCAACATCTTTATGAATATTGAAAATTGGCATATTGCACCGTAAAATTGCGAGGTGCGATCCGCATTTTTGCAGATTGCAAAAATTTTTTCAAAAAAATTTGCAAAAAATTTGCAAAGCCGAAAAAGTTGTGGTACAATTAAAAATGTAGTTGATTGACCAACATTTTCGGGTTTGACTTTCGGGGTTGAATATCGAAGTGTGGGCGGTCGTGTACGCATAGCTCAGCTGGATAGAGCGTCTGGCTACGGACCAGAAGGTCGAGGGTTCAAATCCTTTTGCGTACAGGGAAATATACATAGACAAACATCTAACAGCAAAAAAGACCGAAACGGTCTTTTTTGCTTTCCAAAACTTTGTGTCAAAACCTAATATGCTAATCCAGCCATTAGTAAAAAATGCGGGCGGGCGAACCCCGTCCGTTTTCTTCTACAAACCAGTGCCTGCAGTCCAATGAACAGCGTTTAGACATTGGGTAGTTTCGCAAACAAGTTGAAATTTAAAAAGTGCGGGTCTGGGGGCGCGCCCCCAGCGGGGTGTGGGGCAGAGCCCCACGGTTTTCAAAATCCGACTGCTGTGCCGTCTGTGCGAGGTTCTGTGCCGGCTGCCAAAACGCCTGTTTGTTCGTCTTTCCAAATTATTTGGCCTCGTCCGAAGCCGCCCGAAGCCGTTGTTTTTATATCGTGCCCTCGACTCGTTAGTTGGTCGGCTATGTTAGCGGGGAAGAAATCCTCCACCTCAACCGTCAGATTATTCATCCATTGAAAACGAGGTGCGTCCAGTGCCGCTTGTGGATTTAGGGCAAAATCTATCGTATTCATAACAACCTGTACATGACCCTGTGGCTGCATATATCCGCCCATTACCCCAAACGGACCAACAGGCTGTCCGCTCTTCGTCAGAAATGCGGGGATAATTGTATGATATGTCCGTTTTCCGCCCTGCAAGCTATTAATATGTAAGGGGTCAAGCGAAAAATCATGCCCTCGGTTCTGCATCGCAATGCCCGTATCAGGAATAACCACGCCCGAGCCAAAACCCATATAATTGCTTTGGATATAGGAAACCATGTTTCCGTCTCCATCAGCCGTACAGAGGTAGACAGTGCCGCTTGCGGGCAAATCAAAAGGTATAGGAGCAGCGGCAGTTTTTTGGATTCTCGCACGAGCCTCCTTGGCGAAATCTTCGCTTAAGAGCCAATCCGCATGGATTTGATTCGTGTGTTTCGGATCGGTTACAATCTGTTTCGAGGCAGTAAATGCCTGTTTTAGAGCCTCTATCTGCAAATGTGTGGTTTCGGCAGCTTCTCTGGCGGGAAAATCATAACCTCTCAAGATATTGAGAGCCGCAAGGGCAACAATTCCCTGCCCGTTTGGCGGCATTTCCCAAACATTGTAGCCCCTATATTCGATGTCTATCGGTTCGACCCAATCTAGCGAAAAATTAGCCAAATCGTCCAGCGATAGAAAACCACCTGCCTTTTGGGAAGAGTTTGCTATTTTTTCCGCCAATTTGCCTGTATAAAAGGAATTGGCATCCGTCTCCGCAATTTCTTTTAATGTGTCAGAATGTGCTTGCGAACGCCACATTTCCCCGACTTTGGGGGCTTTTCCTTTTGGGGCAAAGACCTTAAACCATTCCTCAAACTCCTCGCCTTTCAAGCGGCTGTATGCGGCAAATGCTCGTTCCCAAAAATAGCCCAAAACGGGGGATATGGGAAAACCTTGTTCGGCGTAGTCTATTGCGGGTTTTAATATTTCTGCAAGCGATAGTCTGCCGAATTTTCGTACGAGTTCCGCCCAAGCTGCGGGTGCACCAGGTACAGTTACAGGTGTCCACCCAAAAACGGGCATTGCATCATACCCTTGAGCTTTAGCTTTTTCAATACTGATATTCTTGGGGGAACAGCCAGAGGAGTTTAGCCCATGCAATTTGCCTTTTGTCCAAACGAGGGCAAAAGCATCGCTTCCAATACCATTTGAGGTAGGTTCAACCACTGTCAGGCAAGCTGCTGTGGCAACTGCTGCATCGACAGCATTACCGCCCGCTCGCATTATTGCCAACCCCGCCTGTGCTGCCAACGGCTGAGACGTAGCCACACAACCATTTTTAGCATACACCACTTTTCTTTCAACAATATTCATATAATTTTCCTTTCTAAAACCGTGGGGCTCTGCCCCACACCCCGCTGGGGGCGCGCCCCCAGCCCCGCACTTTTTAAAAATTCAACAAATAGGTGTTGCGAGTAGAACCAGAGCCTCACGGTTTTGTCCCCTGACATTAGAATCGTTTGAATAAATGCTCTATGTCTGACAGGGTAAATTTTATAATGGTGGGGCGGCCGTGGGGGCAAAAGTATGGGTTTTCTAGTAGTAATAGCTGCTCCACTAATTTTTTGGATTCTAGGGTGCTAATCGAATCGTTTGCCTTTATTGCGGCTTTGCAAGCCAAAGAGGCTATGTTTTTCCTGATGGTTTCGGTCGGGGAATCATCTAAGCCCTTTTCGATTTTTTCTAAAATTTCGCTGAAAAATACAAGCCCCATTGGCCCCTTAAAAATCATCGGGATCGCCTTTATCGATATATCGCCGCCATCCTCATCAAAATCAAACCCAAATTCATTTAGAATCCCTCTATGCTCTACGGCGATTTGCAGCTCCTGCGGGCTTAATTTCAGCGATAAAGGCTCTATTAATTTTTGTGAGCTGGCATTTTTGCTTTTTAGCTCGTTTAGTATCTTTTCGTACACTATGCGTTCATGGGCTGCGTGTTGATCGATTAAAAATAACTCGCTGCCTTTTACCGCTATCCAATAGGTATTAAATATCTGTGAAATAATCGTAAAATCGGGCTTTTTGCCCATTTCCGTATGGATGCTCGGCTGGGAGGCGGATTGCTCTTCGATACTCTTAAATACGGTCAAGGGCTTTTCCGATTCCGTCTCTCGTTTAGGTGGCTCTATCGGCTGTTTTGGTTGTGCAACTGTGGATTCTTGCCGATATTTTTTGGGGAAAATTGTTGGAAAATTTCGTGTAACTTGCACATTTTGCGAACGAGCAGACCTGCCGCTAGTGGTTAATTCCTGCGATAGTAGAGCATGGCTCAAGCTCTCTTTTACATTGTTGTATATACTCTGCTCATTGGCAAAACGCACTTCCATTTTAGTTGGATGCACATTTACATCTACCTCTTTTGTGGATATATTGAGATGCAGCACACATAAAGGGAATTTGGATGGGGGTAAATATTCCCTATAGGCATCTTCCAAGGCATTTTGTAATATCTTGCTTTTGACATATCTGTTGTTTATGAAAAAATTTTCGGCACTCCTTGTGGGGCGCGCCACCTCTGGTTTGCCGATATAGCCTGATAAAAAAGGCTCGTCCAATTCCAATAGATTATTAGCGGCTTGGCTGCCATATATGCTGTAAATCGTCATTTTTTGGTTTGCACTAGTGGTAAACACTATCTGGCCATTTTGTATGTACTTAAAGCTAACATTTGGATAGCCAAGTGCCATACGTTGCATTAAATCCGTTATATATGCCGCCTCGGTAGGCGGTTTTTTCAAAAATTTCAGCCTAGCGGGGGTATTAAAAAACAGGTTGGAAACATGGATTGTTGTGCCGTCCATACAGCCTAATTCTTGGCGTGTAACCAAAACCCCCGCCTGCAACTCTATCCTTGTTCCGCTTAGAGTACCGCCAGGTTTTGTTATCATCTCAATATGGGAAACAGAGGCGATACTAGCCAACGCCTCACCTCTAAAACCCAAGGTATTTATATTGGAAAGATCGTCAATGGCTGCAATTTTGCTTGTGGCGTGTTGTTCAAAAGCAAGCAACACCTGATCGTCAGGGATTCCGCAGCCGTTGTCGGTAACTCTTATAAAAGACAATCCTCCCTCTTTTATCTCAACTGTAATAAACCCTGCCCCCGCATCTATCGCATTTTCTACTAATTCTTTTACAATCGACACAGGACGTTCAACCACTTCGCCTGCCGCAATCTTATTTACCAAATGCTTATCCAAATGTCTAATCATTCAATGTCATTCCTTTTTAATATTGCAGACACTCGGGTAATTTAACATCCGTCAGCGATTTTTACCAAATTTAAGTAAGGCTTGCGGACGGAATTTAGGGTATCCGCAAATTTAAAATTTGTTTGTAAACAGTTCTGATATTGCTGATTGTGGTGTAAAGTGAGTAATGTCATAAAACCGTGGGGCTCTGCCCCACACCCCGCCAGGGCGCGCCCTGGACTGCACATTTTTTTGTTGGGCTTTTAATATTTATGACACTACTGTAAAGTGAGTGGGTTTGGAATCCCCAAAACTTGGGAATTCTATGTCTAGTTTGGAATCCCCAAAACTTGGGAATTCTTATGTTAAATCTCTAAATTTTTCAAAACCTCTCTTGCCCTGGTTAGAACTAGCTCGGGTAAGCCTGCCAGTTTGGCAACTTGAATACCATAGCTTTTATCAGCCCCGCCTCTGACTATTTTGCGTAAAAAAACCACTTCGTTTTCGTCTGTCAGAGTGAAAGAATAATTGAGTATCCCTGGGAAATTCTGTTCAATGGCTATGAGCTCGTGGTAATGTGTGGCAAAAAGCGTCTTGACCTTTATAAATTTTTCGATATATTCCAAAACAGACCAAGCTATGGAAAGACCGTCATATGTGCTAGTACCACGACCTATTTCGTCCATCACAATCAGGCTTTTGGAAGTGGCGTTATTTAATATATGTGCCACCTCGGTCATCTCAACCATAAAAGTGCTCTGTCCGCCAGCCAAATCATCGGATGCGCCTATACGTGTAAATATTCGATCAACTACGCCTATCTGTGCCCTTTCGGCAGGTACAAAGCTGCCTATTTGTGCCATTATCACGATTAATGCGACTTGACGCATATAGGTTGATTTTCCTGCCATATTCGGCCCTGTGATGAGAGATATGCGTTCTTTTTTTGTATCTAAATGGGTATCGTTGGGGACAAAGGGGGCAATTTGCTCAACCACTGGATGCCGACCAGATTTGATGTTTATAACGCCCGAATCATCTACCTCTGGTTTGATGTACATATTGCGTTCGGCAACATCCGCCAAGGCAAGCAGTACGTCCAAACTAGCAATAAGCATCGCCATAAATTGTATACGCTCTATCTCGGCTGTTATCTTTTGCCGCAAATCTTCAAATAATGCCTGCTCCAAGTTGATGCGTTTTTCGTCTGCCGTGAGAATCTGCTCAGCTAAAAGATCGAGTTCCGATGTTGTGTAGCGTTCGCTGCCCGCTAACGTCTGCTTTCTAACATAGTTTATCGGCACTGCATTCAAATTGGATTTTGTGATTTCAATAAAGTAGCCGAAAACCCTGTTATATCGTATCTTCAGGCTTTTTATCCCCGTAATATTTCTTTCATCTTCCTCTAGCTTGGCAAGCCATCTTTCGCCGTTCTTTTTCATATCGATAAGCTCGTTAAGCTCAGAATTATAGTCAGGGTTGATTACTCCGCCCTCTCTTGAGGTTGAATCTTCCAAAATTGCCCTGTCTATCAAGTTATAAATATCTTGCATCTCGTCAAAATTTTCGTGCATCTTAACATTTATCGTGGCTGTAGCGTTAGCTAATTTGGATTTTACAATGGGCAACACGGCTAGAGAATCTTTTAATCTATTCATATCAGTAGCGTTTGCACTCGTGCCAAGTAGCTTCGTGGCTATGCGTTCCATATCGTGCATATTTTTCAGCAAATCCCTTAATTCTGCCCTGGTAAAGGAGTTAAAAACCCACTCCTCTACGGCGTTTAGCCTATCATTTATGGCATTTACGTCATTTAGGGGTGCATCTATCCATGTTCGCAGGAGTCTCGCACCCGTCGCCGTGCAGGCACAATCCAGCACTCCTAGTAAGGTGTTAGTTTTTTTCGAACCAAGCCAAGGTCTTAAAGGGGCTGTGAGTTCCAGATTTTGACGTGCAACCCTGTCCAAAATCAAAAAATTGTTTTCTTCATGGAGGGTTATTTTGCATATCTGCCCCAACGTGTTTTTTTGGGTCTCTTTAAGATATGTAAACAATGCGCCCGCTACTGGAATGACAGGCGAATTTTTTTCGATGCCAAATGCCTCTAAGTGCATGGTTTTAAAATGCGTTGTTAGAGATTTATAGGCAAAATCATGCCCGAACGCCCACATAGGCATAGTTGTAGGCTTTATATCAAAAGTATTCTCGAGCGTTGCGATAAACGGAAAATTTTCTGCCACTAAAAGTTCCGCAGGGTAAAAGCGGGCGACTTCGTCCACAATACGCAGCTCTGTCGATAAAAAAAATGTAACTATGAAGTTACCTGTAGTGATATCTGTAGCGGATAATGTGCAAAATTCTTTCGATTGATGTTTGACACAGTGCAGACAGACGATGTAGTTATTTTTGCCTTCCTCCAGCATATTTGTGTCCGTAATTGTGCCAGGCGTTATTATCCTTACGACTTCGCGATCTACCAAACCTTTTGCCTTAGGAGGCCCCATTTGTTCACATATTGCTACGTGATAACCCTTTTTAACCAGTCTAGCGATATACGTATCTGCTGCATGATACGGCACTCCGCACATGGGTGCTCGTTCAGCTTCGCCATAGCTGCGACCTGTTAGTGCAATATCCAGCTCTCGAGAGGCTGTTTTTGCATCTTCAAAGAATAATTCGTAAAAATCGCCCAACCGAAAGAGCAGCAGAGCCTCTCTATGTTGTTCTTTTATACTAAAATACTGCTCCATCATAGCAGTCATTACCCAACCCCCATTTCAAACCTGAAACAAATACTCCCAAACATTATATCATCAGCCAAAACACATTGTCAACAAAATATTAACCCCGTAAGACTCTGCCACTACCCGCAACGCTAAACGGTGGATGATGTAATAAACGAAACGAGTTAAAACAATAAAAACGAGCGGGTCTGGGGGCGCGCCCCCAGCGGGGTGTGGGGCAGAGCCCCACGGTTTTAAGGTTTTGATGGTTTTGCTAGGTTGAAGAGTGGGATTAGTAGGAGGCCTAGTGTGCCGATTAGTGATGTTGAGATGAAAGCCTGTAATATGCCAAAATTGTGTGCTATTTGCCCCATTATGAAAGGACCTAGAAACATACCGATGCCGTATACCGCCTGAAAAAATCCCATTGCCGTCGCCTTTGTGTGGCTCGGTATATCCTGAATCGCAAGCCCCATCAATAAAGTCATAAGCCCTGCCGTGCCCGCCGTACCCAATAGCTGAGCCATGAATAATTGCCATAATGCAGTGGAAAATGGTACGATTATAACACCCACCGTTGCAAGGATAAAACAAATGGCTATTGTCGTCCTTGCCCCTAATTTTTTCGATATACGCCACATTAATGGCGAAATAAGTAGATTCGGTAAGGTCGCTACCATTACAAGAGCACCTAGCTGAAAATTATCTGCCCCCATTTGGACGGCTACTAGCGGAACAAAGCCGAATGTCGTTGCAAAGGTTATGTACTGTGATAAAATCGCCATAACCGAGGCATATAAAAGCATCGGCCGCTTGACTATTTGCAATAATTCTATAGTCTTTGGAGGCTTAACGCTCGGCTTCTTCTCCACTATTCCAAAAGAGAGCAGAAATGCCAAAAAAGCCACTATTCCGCCGAGCAAAAAAGCATAGGAAAAACCTAGTAGCCCCGCAAATATCGTACCTGCAAACAATGCTATCGTCCTGCCCAGTCCGTTAGCTGTGTTTAAATAACCCACCGCCTTAATCGTTTCATCAGCCTTGTAGTAGGCGGAGCCTAATATCGTAAATGTAACCCAAGTAGCTGCCGTTACCCCGCTAAGGCTTCGGATTATTAGCATTACGATAGGGTTGGGGAAGATGAATATAAGGAATCCGCTAAGTGCCGCCAAAAATAGCCCGATTATTATAAAAATCTTATACTTCTGTACCCTGTCGGCGAAAATCCCCAATGGAAATCGTATGAGCATCTGCGTAATGCCGTAAGAGCCGACTATAAGCCCAATCATACGCAAATCCGCCCCCAGCTCTTCAGAGTATGGCGTAATATAGGGCATATACGTATATAACGACATCCAAAACAGGGCGGCTACCGCATAAAATAACGGTTTCATGTAATTGCTTCTTTAGCCGCTTTTGCAGCATCCTCATAACTACCTATCAAGATTTTTTGCAATATGTTTTCAACGATAGAATTATCCTTGAATGGGGCTAGCTCCTCGCAAATTTCATCTATCGCCATCACATCAAAATCCGATAACGCCTGTATGAGTGCCGTCAAATTAGGCTGTATTTCGGAAATATCCTGATTCCTTACCTGCTTTTGGAGGAGAACAGCACTTATGTTTACAAAAGTCTCCTCCATTTTTTCGATAAGTGTCTCGTTGCGAGCGGCTATAAACTCTCGATCCAAACGCATCCCCGCTTTTTCCAGCTCTTCAGCCAAGTTCGATAAATCGAATGCACCTATATTTGCACTTGCTGATTTTATTGCATGGACATAGATTGTGTATAGCTTTATGTTCCCCACATTTTCACGCAATTCTATCACCTTATTCTGTACGTCATTGCAAAATACGGTCAACACGTTTTTGTATTGCTCCACCTTGCCGCCGCAGCTGATAATCCCTCTCTTTGTGTCAATATCCTTGATTTTCAAGACATCTGACTGCTCTATGTTCTGCTGTTCCCTTTGAATCTGTTTCTCTGTAGGCAGCCATTTTACCAAAATGCTCTTCAGTTTGTTGAGTTCGATGGGCTTTGCGACAAAATCATTCAATCCGTTCTTAAGCATCTTATCCCGTGCCGTTGTGGTTGCGTTGGCTGTTAGAGCGATGATGGGTAATTTTCTAAAACTCTCTTTACCCAATGTACCTAATGCACGAATCGCTCGAGTGGTCTCTATTCCGTCCATTTCGGGCATCATATGATCCATAAATACAATGTCATAATCTGTCGCCTGAACAGCTTTTATTGCATCCTCTCCGCTACTGCATAAATCAGGCTCGACACCGTATATATTTAGCAATCCAGCACAAACGGTTAAATTGGTCTCTATATCGTCCACAACCAAAACCTTCGCATCTTTTGTGCTGAAAGTCCGCTTATACTTGTTGCTTTCTTCATCGGGATTCTTGAACAGGTTCAATATTGATGTGAAAAATATTGGCTGTGTCAGTCTGATAAAACCGCCCTCGCCATGGTTCTTGTCGCCTAATATAACTATCTGCGACTCGTCCATATCGCCTATATCGATATTTCGTAAACTGTTTTCTTCCTCCACGATAAGGAAGTCCCAAACTTTTTTCAATTCCTCGCTTACCTCTTCGGCGTTGTTGCTTATCAGATAATTTATATGCAAATCCCGCATGGCGAGTTTGGTGTATTCTGCACATATCTCGCTAGCGGAGTAGATTAATATATTTTTATCCTCCAAAACGCCGTTCCAATCCTCCAAATCGGCAACGCATTTTTGGGGGATTGTTACTGTAAAGGTGGTGCCGTTTCCATATTCGGACTCCACCTCTATTTCGCCGTGCATTAAGCCTACCAATTTTTTGGTAATGGGAAGCCCTAGACCAGTCCCCTCAACATTGCGGTTTTTCTCCAGGTCAAATTTATTAAACTCCTCAAAAAGACCGCCAATATCCTCTTCTTTTATACCGATGCCAGTATCTGAAATCCTTGTTACTATATTTCCGTCTTTCCAGTTCAAATCCAGCGTAATATAGCCATTTTCGGTATATTTCACAGCATTTATCAGTATGTTCAACAAAATCTGCCGCAAACGAAGGCTGTCGCCTATCAATTTATAAGGAATAGCCGTTGACATATACACGTAGAAGTCTACGGGGGCATCAGTCATTCGCATCTGTGTTATACTTATAACATCCTGCACGACGGACTCGATTAGATATTCCTCCTCCAAAATATCCATCCTGCCGCTCTCTATCTTTGTAAAATCCAGTATATCGTTTATTATGCTCAGCAAATGATTACCCGATTGCCTTATGGTGTTCACATAATTCTGCACGGTGTTCGAGGTCTCTTCCCTAAGCACAATCTCTGCAATACCGATTATAGCATTTAGCGGCGTACGTATCTCATGGCTCATAATTGCTAGAAAATTCGTCTTTTCACGAGAATTTGCCTCGAGCGAACGCTGCAAATCCTTTATATGCGTTATGTTGTTGAAAATGATAAGGGCACATTTTTCATCCGCCTTGAACGGAATACAGCCAATCTCTATATCGAACATCTGTGTTAAATCCAATGGAAATTGAGCATAGATATTCTCAACGGTATTGCCGCTCTCCATGGACTCCTGTATAAGCCCCTCTAAATCGCCACCCACAAAGGCGTTGACTTTCATGCCCTTATAGTGGTTGCGTCCAGTGAGGTTTATTGCCCTCTTGTTGGCATATTTAAGCTCATAGTTCGCATTAATAATAAAAACTGGCTCCACGATAAGCTCAAACAGATTCTGAAAGCCCTCGATAATTTTATTGGCGTTATTCAACATTCCCCGATAAATGCCGCCCAACCTAGGCTCGTCCAAACGATACAAGAGGTCGCCGCGATTCATTGCGTTCTCCGCTTTCTTGAAATGTTCTTCGAGCAGATTGATGGATTTTGTAATCTCCTTGAAAGAGCTGTAAGCCTCAGAAATTTCGTCAGAAGCCGACACATTCAAATCCTCGGGCGGGATACCCTTGGCAAATAGGCGGGCAGCCGTGGTCAAATCTTTTAACGGTTTCAAAATGCGATTTATCAATAGAATGACCGCAACCATAATCAAAAGCATCCCGCCAGAAACAGGCACAACCGATAACACGCTAGAAATTATCGCATTTTCAATCGCTGTGTGATCGAAGAAAATCATAATTATCAGGTCAAAATTGCTATATTGCCGCACATATGCCGTTTTTGCCACATTGGTAATCGCCGATTCATAGATGAATACAGTATTTAGCGGTATCTCTCTAATGGCTTCGTCAAATTCGTAGTTTGCCTGCAAGGTTTCGTATACTCCCAATGCATCTATATGAACGCCCATATAGTCGTCTCTGCTTGAGAAAAAGATAGTCCCGCTACTGTCTGCTATATTGACAAAACCGCCATAATCGTACATAGGTATATGTAAAAAATTGTACAACATAGCAGTGGAGCTAATCAAGGCAACAGTCCCCAAAAATTCGCCGTCCGCTATTACAGGGCGTGTAAAAATCATTTTGCCAGACCCCACGGCATTTTCGAAACTAACAAAAGCAGAGAGCCAAGGCAAGCCCTCGCTTGCCCTCTCCAAATTTACCTCCACGCTAGTAAAAAAATCCATTTCTAGCGGTATTTCTGGCATATTTATCAATACGTTATTGTCTGCGTCAAAGATGACTATCGTTTCATATACTTCGATAAAATCATCAGCCGCAGGAGTGCCGAACAGCTCATATATCCGTAACCAAGCCGTTTCAAGCTCAATGCCTCGCAAAGCCTGATGTACCTGCGGCATACTCACTAAGCCGTCCAGAGTCCACATGGTGTAGGCCTGTATCGCATCGAAAACGCCCGCAACTGCCGACATTCCGTTTTCTAGCTGTTCGTTTATTTGGAAACTTATGTTTGTCGTGGTTTCTCTAAAAATGTTCGTAACCGCCATTGAAGAGGTGCTAATCAGAACCGTAAAGAATATAAGTGTCAGTTTTAGGCGTATGTTCAGCCCGTTAAAAGCATCCAACGGTCTTCTTAATCCCCGCATTATGAATTACCCCGTGCTATCTCTTCAAGTTCCGTGTGCATCTTCTCAAAAACCTCGACCAATTTCGGGTCGAAATGCGTTCCCTTTGCCTCGGTTATTATCTCAACCGCCTTTTCATGTGTGAAGGCTTTTTTATACGGCCGTTCCTCAATCAGTGCGTCGTAAACGTCCGCAATAGCCATAATTCGCCCCAGTAGCGGTATATCTTCTCCGCTAAGCCCGTTGGGGTAGCCCTGCCCGTTCCATTTTTCATGGTGTCCCATGATAAAATCCATCGCATACTCCAGAAAGGTGCTGTCCGTCGTCTTTTTCTTTATGCTCTCCACGACTTGAGCCCCGAAAATGGTATGTTTCTTCATCTCTTCAAATTCCTCAGGCGTTAATTTTGAGGGTTTCAGCAGAATAGCATCTTTTATGGATATTTTACCCACATCGTGTAGCGGGCAGGATCTAATTGCCAATTCTTCATCGTATTCACTCAATTCCTTTGCATAGATACCGTAGCGTTTCATGCCGTCAAATAAGGCTTTTACATATAGCTGCGTTCTCAAAATATGCCCGCCTGTAGAATCGTCCTTGGACTCCACCAGTTCAGACATAACGGATATTATTGCGTATTTCAGCTCCAAAACAGATTTTATCTGTTCGTTGACAATCTTGTTCAAATCGCTATTAAACTGCCTAAGTTCCATCTTTTGTTTTGCAAGTAACAGATGTGCCTCTATCCTTCTAGTCAATCTGTGCGGGGAGAAGGGTTTCATCACAAAATCCACAGCCCCCAGCGAAAAGCCTTTTAACTCGGATTCCTCATCGTTTCGCCCTGTCAAGAATATTACAGGTATATTTCTATATCTATCATCGCCTTTAAGCCGCTCTATAACCTCAAACCCGTCCATTTCGGGCATATTCACATCCAGTAAAATAAGCGTTGGCAGCATCTTTTCAAGCATCGCAAACAGATGCTCGCCCGAGTTCATTGTCAACACCATATAATTAGCTGACAATATATTCTTACCCACCGTCAAATTCGTCAAATCGTCGTCTACCAAAAATATAATCTCTTTTTCCACTATTACAGACCCATCCTTATAAAAAATTTTTAAAACCGTGGGGCTCTGCCCCACACCTGGCACAAGACCGTCTTGCCGCAAGGGGTGTGCCCCTTGACCCGCTCGTTTGTAATATTTCAATTCGTTTACAACATCAGCAATTTTTCAGAACCCAATGTATTTATTATAATTGTTTGTGCAAATAAATGCAATATTTTTGCACAGTAATTTTGTCTTTTTGGAGTTGCCTCACGAAACGCCGAATTGGCTGATATTTTTGCAAAAGCTCCCCAAATTTCAAACAATTTTAACAGCCACTTGTGCCAAATATTCATTTTCTTCAACCAAGCTGACTTCGTTTAGCAGATAGGTAATATAGACGGGGCCTTTTGGCTGTATATTCTTAACGGTTGCAAAATCGCTAATCCTCTCGATGGAATCGCCCATTTCCCCATAATATCCTTTAACATGGGCAATGATATAATTCCCACTTGCAATTTTATCATTGCCATTAGGGTCGGCTGAAAAGAATCTATCAGGCTGGGCAGGCGAAGCGATAAAATTTTCCATATTATCAAAATAGCCGCCTACTGGATAGTGCAAATGATTCTTATCAAGTGCCATTTCACGGCAAAAAATGGAGAAAGGTTTATAGAAGGTTGCATTATTTGTCCAATCGTTCACAGAGCCCATTATTATCGGGATCACATCTCGATTAACTATCTCGATTTTCCCAATGTCAACCCGTTCGCTAGACTGTATATTACGCTGGAATGTGTGTATCAATGTATAAGTGCTTTGCAAGATTTTAAGTTCCCTATCCAGTGCTTGTTCACGTTCCATAAGCAAATCCAAAACATGGTGCGGCGTTCTATTTTTGGTCAAGTCCTTTATTTTTGTGAGCGGCACACCCAATTCCGACAGCACGGTAATAAAATTTATAGTAATAATCTGGTGCGGCAAATAGTATCTATAGTTATTACGCCCTCTACTAGCGGGCGAAAACAAATTTATATGATCGTAATATCTCAACGTAGACTGATTAACCCCAGACATCTCCGAAAACTGATGTATCGACAACAAAGACCCCTCATCCAACATAAAAAACCTCCTTTTTTTGGCATCGCGGAAACCCATATTGGCAATTTAAAGCATCCGTCCGCGAATTTTTAACATCGCGGACACCCATGTTGGCAATTTAAAGCGTCCGTCCGCGCACTTTTATAGACTTACAATCCACCCCGCTCTGTGCAAATCCATCCGTTCCATACAAATCTGTGCAAATCCATCCGTTCCATACAAATCCAACCTGTGGGAAAAACAAAAATTTAAAGTTTGTCCACTTTTCAAAGTGGCGGGGTCAAGGGGCAGAGCCCCTTGCGGGGTCTGGGGCAGAGCCCCAGGGTCCTATCTTTGAAGTAGCTTTAATGAAAAATGGCTGATTTTTTTGGTGTTTTTGTGTGGGGGTGGTTTTTTGATGATTTTTATAAGCTAAAAAAATTATATATTTTTTTTGCCCCCGTGTAAAGTTTAAAGTGGGTTTAAGTACGATATATTTATTAAGAGGAAAAATTAAGAATTATTACTAATTTCATTAAAAGGAGAATGAATTATGAGATTTTATGCAAATTTGAAAATTAGCCGTAAATTGGCTATGGGGTTTTGCACGATTTTAGTGCTGGTGATCTTGCTTGCGTTGTATTCCATGATCGTGAATAGGAGCATATATGATAATCATAACTATATGCAAAACTACCCAACGAAACAAAGGCAAATATGGCTCTCTGTCGAAGCAGACTTTATAGCTGTAAAACACGCATTGTCGTATATGAGCGTGTACTCGAACGCAGGAGAACTTGAGCGTATCGAGGGGCAGTTGGAGCTGGTGGATGAGAGATTGGCTAATGTGTATGCAAGTATCGAGCGTTATCAAAGGCTAGTCGAGAACGATCCCCGCAAAACTTTGGAAGAAAAACATCTTTCAATGACCGCATCTACAAGAATTTTGCGGAATATCGAACAATTACGGAATGAGGCAGTGGAGGAGATAGTGGCGGCAAATTTGTCGGGCGAGACGGGCAGGGTTTTGGCTATCTATGATAAATATAGCTCTTTGAACTATAGCCTGTTTGCCGATATTGAAATGTTACGCGCCGATTCGGAGTTGGTGGCGATGGGCGTTGGGCTTGCTATTTCGGAGGCGGCTCGGCTAGATACGAATGTGTTTATTGCCTTCTCCGTTACAACTGTATTGATTGGTCTTGCTATTTCAATATTTATTACAAAAAGTATTCGCGTGCCGATAGAACGTCTGCAAAACCTAGTAACAGAGGTTTCGCAGGGCAATATCAACGTAAAAGCCGCAGAAGAACACCTAACGAATGACGAAATAGGGCATTTGACCAGTTATGTCTATAATTTGGTCGGGATAATTAGGGCTATGTTAAAAGATGTATCGACCATGTCCAAGAAATTTTACGTTGAGGGCGATTACGAGTATCGAGTAGCTTCCCAAAACTATAGCGGGGCATATAAAATTATGTTGGACGATATGAATAATCTCATTGACGGCTCGGTTGGCGATACCCTAAAGGCGTTGCAATATTTAACGGAGCTATGCGGAGGCAATTTCGATGTGAATATAGAGGCGTTGCCTGGCAAGAAGGTTGCTCTAAGCCAAAGGTTTAATCAGCTTATGACGAAATTGAAAGGTATTCATGGCGAAATTGCTAAGGTGGCAATAAATGCAGCTCAGGGCAATTTTGATGTGAGAGCCGATTCCGAGGCATATGACGGGAATTGGAGCGAGTTGTTGAATGATTTGAACACGCTTATGGTTTCCATGGCAAACCCGCTTAACGAGGTTGAACACGCACTGATTGAAATGTCGAATGGGAATTTTGAAACTAGCGTTAATGGCGACTATAAAGGCAGCTTTCTTTCGGTAAAAAATTCACTTAACCGAACAGAAGGGATAACAATGGGCTATGTGAATGATATTTCCAATGTTTTGGGGCAGATAGCCGAGGGCGATTTAACTGCTGAGCTGAATATGGAGTACAGAGGGAGCTATATGCCGATAAAAGCTGCCATCGAAAAGATATTGGATTCGTTAAACAGCATAATGAACAAAATTGAATATTCCGCCCAGCAAGTTTTGGGAGATGCCAACACAATAGCTGACATTGCAACGATTATAGCCAACGGCAGCACAAGGCAGAGTGCGGCAATAGAGGAATTGAACGAACGCATAAATTCCGTAGAGGAGAAGAGTCGCTACAATTTTGAAAATGCTGCCCGAGCGAGTGCCGAGGCAAAATATTCTACCGAGCTTGCATTATACGGGGCAGAGGTGAGTAATTATATGCTTGAAAATATGGCTGGGATAAAGCAATCCACCCAAAATATTTCTAGCATAATCAAGATAATACAGGGGATAGCGTTTAGCACGCATTTATTGGCATTAAATGCAACGGTGGAGGCGGCTGGAGCAGGCGAACACGGTAGAGGTTTTACTGTTGTGGCGGAAGAGGTAAAGAGTTTAGCGGAAAAAAGTCGTAATTCTTCCGAAGAGACTGAAAATTTAATAAAGGAGTCGGTAATCAAGGCGGAAGAGGCGATGAAATCGGTAGACGGTACTGTTGAGGCATTAGAGAACATAAAGCAGGGGATAACGACAGTTTCCGATTTGATTTCTGAAATAGCGGACGTTTCCAAGGAGCAGGCGGCAGCCGTTTTCGAAATAACTGCCAAGACTGGCGAAATTGCACAGGTAGTATACGACAACACTGCATTTTCACAAGAATACGCCGCCACCGCTCAAGAACTAAACGCTCAGGCAGAAATGCTAAAAGACCTAGTCTCCTACTTCAACATAAAGTGCTAAAACCGTGGGGCTAAAACCGTGGGGCTCTGCCCCACACCTGGCACAAGACCGTCTTGCCGCTGGGGGCGCGCCCCCAGACCCGCACTTTCGCTTTAGTTGGCTCTTGGTTTTTGCCCAATCGCTTCAGTTTTTTAGAAGTTGTGTTCATAAAGACACAATCATAACACATCATTGACATAGGGGCGGATAATATCCGCCCCTAAACTTGCCCGCTTGCCTTGCAACGCCACCCAATGACATCCGTCAAACCCAAACCAAATTTAAAGTTTGTCCACTTTTCAAAGTGGCGGGGGTCTGGGGG
>WRKH01000306.1 GCA_009778175.1 Turicibacter sp. | reverse complement strand
AGACTTTTATGTTATTCAGTCCGCTGAACAGGCTTTCTCGTGAAATCCGCATCACGCCCGTGATTAGTGCTTTTTCTAAGTACGGATTATCCTTGAAACCTGCCGAGAATAGGAGCGTTTCGTATTGGCGGATTTCCTCGTATTCACGGATTTTGTAGTTGTCCATTAGCATTTTGTCGTATTCGTCGATTAAGAGATACGATCGCTTGCCTGTGGCGTGGTGGACGGCTTTTGTAAGATGTAGAAGACCGTCTGTGTCCTCGCAATTATTGCTAGATACATAATCTAAAACTGATTTCGGCAGATTCTCTTTATCACAGTAACTTTCAATGTATTCGACAATCAAGGAATACAAAGCTATTTTATATGTCTGCACGTGCAACCCCTTAAAATTAAAATAAAACACAGGCGAGGAGTTAGCCAACTCCCACACATGGCTATCTTCGATATAAAGCCCCTTAAACAAATGTCGATTATCCACTTTATCCATCAAAAAGCAACGCACCGTGTCCATGTTAAGCGTCTTGCCGAGCCGCCGCTGGCGTGTGATTAGCTGAACCGAACTCGCTTCTTCCAAAAAATTCTCGACTATCCTAGTCTTGTCCACATACAAATTTCCTCGCTCAATCATTCGCTCGAATGACGAGGTACTCAAATCTATCTTCTTGGGATTGCCAACAACCATAATTCTGCCTCTTTTCCAACCGCTCGCTGTCCACACTCTTATTATACCAAATCCGCCGCAACTCCGCAAGAAAAAATGCACGACTTTCACATCGTGCATTTTCTCCCTGACCTAACCCTACCTAGACACCGTAATTTTCCGAAACCACCAACACAGCCCAATACCCGCCGCACCGAATACCGCAAGCACCGCAAAATACACATTATATCCCAAATTCTCGCCGAACCGCTCAAACAGCCGATTGCTAAGTATCGGTGCCAAAATATCCGGCCAGTAGCCCAAAAATGAGATGAATCCGATTGCAAGCCCCGTATGCTTGGCATCTATGCCGATATTGCCCAAAAGCGACCAGTACGTCCCTCGCACGCAAAATACAAACAGCCCGCTCAGCACTATCAAAACGTAAAAAATCCAAACATTCACGCCGACGGGCAGGACGGCTATCAACAGCAAACACAACGCCGTCAAGCCCATATAAACCGATAAAGCCGCACTTTTATTAAATTTGTCCGCAAAAAATCCGCCAAGCACGCCGCCTAACGGTCGCATCCACAGAAACGCCGCCATGACAGCCGCCGCCATTACGGGATCGACATTCATGTTTACCTGTAAAAATCCGCCCAGAAAGTATTGTCCCCATGTCAGAAAATAGCCCATGAATATTATTGCACCCAAAATATAGACGGATTTTAGCCTAAAAATCGGACTGCCCAAAATCTTAATTTTTGGCTTTTTATCGGCATTTTCGGCGTTTTTATCTTCAATGAAAATGCCGACCAGCAACGCAATCAGACAAAGGACTATCGAATACATATAAATCACGCCTTGCAGTGCGGCTTGCGGGGAATCGCCGACCGCTTGTCGCCCCAAAATCCCCGAAAACACCACCACCGCAAGCGTTGCAAGCAGAGCCTCAACAAGCCCGCGGCCGCCGTCCAAAATCCCGAAAAACAGCCCGTCTTCTGCGGGAGTCGACAGCAGTTTCACAATTTTCATATGTGCTGCCCAAAACGTGAACACCGAGAAAAATCCCCATATGCAGAAAATCACGATAACGCCCGCAAAAGACGGAATCTGTGCGAACCAAAATCCGCCCGCCGCTGTGAACAACAACGAAATCGTAAGTAGCCATTTTGCGGAGAATCGGTCGCTCAAATAGCCGCTCGGCATATAGCCCGCCATGAATGTTATCCCAAGTGCCACATACACCATGTTTAGCTGGGCAATGTCCATCTCGAAAACATACAAAATCGTCTCTTGATAAGCCGTCCGCAGGTAAATAATCGGATAAATGCTGCCCGCCGCCGCCACAACCAACAACAGCTGAAAATATCGCCTTAACTTGCTCTTTGTCATTTATTCCACCCTTTCCAAAGTTTTCATAAAAATTTCATAGAAATCCCGTGCGTAATTATAACGAACATCGGCGTACTGCCTGTACGGCGAACCTAGCGAACATTCGTATTCATACCACAGATACCACAAAAATCCTAAAATCGCCATATAGCCGTAAATTTTCGCCATGTCGAGCGGGGACGGCTTTTCGGGGGCGAAATAAACCGCCGCCATCCAATCTATTTTTTCCCTGTTAAAATTCGCAAATATTGCCATTGCCACTATATCCAAATGCGGCTCGTGCATTGCACCGTATTCCCAGTCGATAAAGTATGTTTTCTGCTCGTCCTCTGTGTCGACAAACAGAAAATTAAAATTTGAAAGGTCAATGTGGCATAGCGTATACTCTTTTTCAAAGGAATCGAAATATTTTTGCAAACTAAGCACGTTTTCTCGGACGCTTTCATAATCGGAAAAATACTGAATACCCTGCATAGGCTCTTCGTATAATTTTATCTGCTCGAACAAATCAAACACATAATCAATACTGTAATTTAGCGAATGTACCCGTTTTAGCATTTTAACTGCCCTTTCGGCATCGTCCCGATTGCCGTAATCGCAATGCCGCACGCCGTGCAGAAATACCGAAATTTTGTCGCCGCTTAGCTCGTCAAACCACACGAGTTTATCCGTAATATTGTCGTTTTCGAGCATTTTGTATATATCGTGTTCCCGTTTGCGGTTGAGAACCTCGTCAGAAAACGGGCGAGCTACTCGATAAACATACCCAACGCCCGCTATTTCAAAGTAAAACGATTTATTTGTGATACTCGTTTTAATGGGGCGAATGTTGGAAATGCCCGCCACATCGCCCACGGCGGCATGGATATTTTTCAGAATCCGATTGCCCGCATCGCCGTTATATGCGGGGTCGATTTCTCTGAATTTTTGTAGATCGTCAATATCATCCACTTTGCCCGTGTCATTTCTGAAATGTATGGGCAACTCGTTCAAATGTCGCACCAACACGTCCGCCAAATAATACTCCTCCGTGTCGGGTTTGGCGTAATATTCTCGAATCAGCGGCTTTAACTTTTCGGAAAATTTTGGGCTAAAATACACAGGCCCGACTATAAAAAATCCGTCTCCGCCGCCGATTTCTACCCGCTCTATCCTATTTTTATCTTTTTCGCTTAACTTAACAAACCATTCGTCCTCGCTTTTGCCATTCATGTAGGCACACGACATCCAACTAAAATCGTCCTCTTCGTGGGAATTAAACAGGTTTTCGTGAAAATAGTTGTCGCCGTGCAGCACATACGAACTGCCCAAATAATCCAGGGCAAAATAAATGCTGGACAGCGTATTTTTGTACAGTGCCTCGGGATTTCGCACCAAAATTACACCGTATTTTTCGACCAAATACTCGAACATCTCGCTCTTGTAATTGACGATTACGATTATTTCCCGAATATCCCGTGCTAACAGTTGCTCGATTGTGCGTTCGATTAGGACTTCGCCTTTGACCGTCAGCAACGCTTTTGGGGTTTCGTAGGTCAGCGGGACGCATCTGCTCCCCAAGCCCGCCGCCTGTATTATTGCGTTTTTTACTCTTTGCATTTTGCTCTCCTTTTTAGTTGTGCTAAAATATACCGCCCGCCCGCCTCGCTGCTCCTGCCTGGGTGGTAGATGTATTCCGCTAATGTTTCGGCTATCTTTTCTCTGAAAATTTCCTTTTCGCTCAAAAGGCGTTTTACTGCGGCGGCGATATTGCCGATTTCCTCCACGGGCAGGCTTATGCCCACTTTGTTCCGCCAGGTTATGTCCGTGATTTCCAAGCCGTATCGCTCATAGTTGGGATTTAGGATTTTCATCGGCGTGTCGACAAAAACGCATGGTTTGCCCGTAACAAAGGCAAATTCATAGGCTATGCCCGACCAATCGGTAATCAACACGTCCGATTCCAATATGCTCTCGTTGCCCGAAATATCCAACTCGAACGCCAGTTCGCCGCTTCCCGATTCCGAGAATTTTTTGTATTTTTCCTGCAAAGTCGCCATGCGTTCGGGGAACAAGCCGACAAACTGCGGATGCGGCCTTACAACGATGTTGTATCCGTTCCCCAAAAGGGAGTCGAGCATCTCTTCGGTGTGCTTTTCCAAGATATTGTCCTCCTGCCAAGACGGGGCAATCAAGATTTTGATGCCATTTCTCGGAACGTCCGTGTAGGTTGCCGCCAGACGGTCGTACAGCCCATAGCCCGATTTTATCAACTTTCGCTTGGGTAGCCCCGCCAACTCCTCGCGCCGCCGCAACTCCGCCGCATGGTGCGGGCCCACGCAAAATACCGTGTCATAATGGTCATAAGCCGCCTCACGTGCCACCATATGCGTGCTTGTAATCCCATGAAATATGAATATATATTCTATATCCAACCGAGCGACCGAGCGTTTCAAATAGAAATTCTGCAAGCCATGCACGGTAGTTATGACCATATCCGCATCCAATTTCAGCATAAGCGACACGGTTTTTTTCAAGCTGACGTAATACGGCAAAAGTCCCTGCGGGCGTTCCGAAAAAAGTCTGTCATTTGGGTCATTTGTGAGATAATGGATTTCGATTTCAGAGTTTTCCAATAGATATTCTATCAAATCTCGATAGAATTTATATTGCCCGCCCGAAAGTGCGTAGAAAACTATGCGTTTTTTCGCCGCCGCAAACCGAGCCGCATCCGCTTTTTCACGTGCCGCAAATGCCTTTTTGCGGGCTTTTTCGGCTTTTAAGTCGGACGGCGTTTTGCGGGTCGTTTCGATGTAGGCGACCGCCTCTTTTGCCAGTATTTTTGGCGGATATAAAAAATACAAAATCAGCACAACCGCCGTAGAAATCACGTTTCCGAAAGCCCAATAAATCCCCACGCCAACGGGCAGGGCAAAGGCAAAATACAGCGACATTCCCACCGTGAAAATCGTCAGCCCGTGATTGGTGCGGTTACTCTGATTTAACGCACCAGGACTAATGGCGGCTTGCACCAGGCAAAAGACCAACGCCGCCAAGATAGCGGCAATCGGCACAGCCCAATAACCGTTCGGATTGAGCAAAGACGGCGTTTCCATGAGGTTAAGCCCCAAGAATCGCATATCTATATTTTCCGCCAAATCCGCCAGAGCTGCCAATTCCCCGTTTTCGAGCAAGACATTTAAGGCGTACATCTGCCCGCCGCCAGGCAGATTGTCCGCCACGCCGACCGACTCCGTCAAAGCCGCTATGACAGCCGAATCCAGCCGCAACAAATGCTGCATGGGATGATACATGACCTGCAACACGCCCATTATAAGCACCAGTTGCAACAGCAGTGGAACCAGCCCCACGAGCGGGCTGTATCGCTCGCTTTTGAACAATTTGTATTGCCGTTCGCTTATCAGCTCCCTGTCGCCCGCATATCGGCGTTTTATGATTTCGAGCGACGGCTGCAATTTCAGCAGGCGTATGGAGTTTTTGTGCGACACCACGCTCAGCGGGAACAGCATGATTCTGACGAAAACGGCGAAAATCAATATTGCCGCCCCGTAACTGCCAACTAACTGGTAGGCGAAATATATTACAAACCCCAGCGGCACGCCTAAAATCGTGTTGATTAGTTCCATTTTTTCTCCTTTTTGTTTGCAAAATTTTGTGTCTTTTGGTATAATATTGCTATGAAGATTTCGAGGAGGTTTTGACATATGCGAACCATAAAATCCATAAACGAGCTAAATATCCCGCCAAACTACCAAGCGTATTTATCGGCATATTTGCGTAATATCAAGGACATTCCCTACATCAGCCGAGTGATACTGTTCGGCAGTTGTGCACGGGAAAACGTCCGCAAATACAGCGACATTGACATTTTCGTAACCGTCAACCGAGACATCAGTCTTGCCGAAGAGTTTTTAATATCCTGCGACAGCCTGCCTGAATATGAGATGGACACACATATTTCTACCGATATTCTCGTGCAGACGGAAACGAAATTCGATAATTTTTCCGACTCATTTGGCATGGTGCAAAAACAAGTAATTAAGGACGGAGTTGATTTAAGTGGACTTTTATGAAAACGCCCATCGCAACGAACAGGCGGCTATCGGGCTGTTCGGTTTAGGTCATTATCAACAGTGTATATCGCTCGCTTGCCTTGCGGTTGAATTATACCTAAAATCCAAGCTACATCTCGTGCCGCACAAGCCACATTTGGAGTATTCTCACGATGTAATCGAGATGTATGAGCTTATAACCAAGCGATTCAAGCCGAAGACTAATCTTCGGGCTGAAATTAACCGCAGTCGCAAGTATTTTAATGAATCTCGCTACCCTTACGACAATGATTTAAGCGTATACACGGCAGACTTCGCCCAAGAGTTCCTCGACCTAGTCGCCAAAATCCGCACTTACATAGACGAGGACTGCCTAGCCACGCTTGACGATTTGCGGAACAAATATCAAGGAGGAAACCCATGCGAACCATAAAATCCATAAACGAGTTGAAAATCCCGTCCGACTACAAGGCGTATATATCGGCATTTCTAAAAAATCTGTCCGCCGTGCCGTTTATCAGCCGAGTGATACTTTTTGGCAGTTGTGCACGGGAAGAAGTTACCGAATACAGCGACATCGATATTTTTATCACGGTAACAAGGCAAATATCAGAAACGGAAGAGATGTTTGTCGCCTGCGATTGCCGTCCGCCATATTCCCCTAACACCTTGCCGCTAGACGTATTGGTGCAACCCGAGGAGCTTTTTCAGCAATACACCGATACATTTGGAGCAGTCCAAAAACAAGTTGAAAGATACGGAGTTGATTTAAGTGAATCATTATCAAAACGCCCAAGAAACTGAACGCACGGCTATCGGATTGGTAGAGATAGAATCTTATCGCCACTCGATTTATATGTCATGTTTGGCTTGCGAATTGTACCTAAAATCCAAGCTACATCTTGTGCCGCACCGTGAGGAGTTGGAACGCTCGCATGATGTAGTCAACATTTTTGTAGCGTTAGCATTTCGATTTAAGCCGAAACAAGGCTTGTTACAGAAAGTCGAGAGAGCGAGAAAATATTTTAACGAATCCCGCTATCCATACGCAAGCGACACCAGTGCTTACACCAAAGATTTTGCCGAAGAGTTTCTCCAAATTGTCGCCGAAATTCGCACCTACATAGACGAGGACTGCCTTGCCACGCTTGACGATTTGCGGAACAAATATCAAGGAGGAAACCCATGCGAACCATAAAATCCATAAACGAACTAAATATCCCGCCCGACTACAAGGCGTATATATCGGCATTCCTTAAAAATCTGTCCACCGTGCCGTTTATCAGTCGAGTGATACTTTTTGGCAGTTGTGCACGGGAAGAAGTTACCGAATACAGCGACATCGATATTTTTATCACAGCCAACAGGGAAATTACCCTAGATGACGAAATGATTATAGACTGGCAATGTCGCCCAAAATACACCGCCGACACGTTGCCGTTGGACGTAATCGTTCAGACAGAGACGGCATTTCGACAGTTTGAAAATGCGTTCGGCATGGTGCAAAAGCAAGTAAATAAGGACGGAGTTGATTTAAGTGGACTTTTATGAAAATGCCCATCGCAACGAACAGGCGGCAATCACGCTGTTTAACGCAGGTCATTATCAGCAATGTATATCGCTCGCTTGCCTTGCGGTTGAATTATACCTAAAATCCAAGCTACATCTCGTGCCGCACAAGCCTTACTGGGAGACATCCCATGACGTAGTCAACATATACGAGGCTTTAATCAAGCGTTTCAAGCCGAAAAGCGATTTTAGGGCTGAAATTACCCAATCCCGCAAATATTTTAACGAATCCCGTTATCCGTATGCGGGCGATTTAAGCGTATACACGGCGGATTTCGCCCAAGAGTTCCTCGACCTAGTCGCCAAAATCCGCACTTACATAGACGAGGACTGCCTAGCCACGCTTGACGATTTAACGGGCAAATACCCGCCGCACGAATCCTAACCATGCGGCGGATTCCTATAATTTACTCCTCTTTACCCGAATCCGAATCCGAATCCGCCAACATATCAATCGCATCGTCTTCAATATCTGTCTCTGTATTCAAGGGCGGCGGGGCGGATTTTTCGGCATTGTCGCCTTTGCCTTTCGAGAAGAATCCCCTAATCTTCCGCCGCAACGAGTACAGCACAGCCCCGCCCACAGCCGCTATTGCGACCACCACCTGCAACAGCATTCCGCCAAATCCTGGATCTAAATACATAAAATCACTTTCCTTTCTTTTTGATTTTAACTTGCGTTTTCCTGCCGTCTTCCAAACTCAGCCAAAACCTGCACAGCACAGGCACAATGCCAGGCAACACAACAGCCGCCACCAACGCAGAAATCCCGTATTTGAATACAAAACTCGCCGACAAGATATGGCTAGTTACGGGCATTAACGCCACAAACGCCACCGTCCGCTCGGGATACGTGAAAAACATCACAGCATACGCCGTAAGCATCGCCAAAAACGAGTAAATAAAATAATCGCAGACGATTAACTTATAATCTTCCTTGGCAATGGGTTTAGCAGCATTACGCCACAGTATCCGCACCGATATTACGCCAGGTGCAAGTAACAGCAATAATGACACTATTATCATAATTCCACCTCCTTTCTCTTAATTTTGTTTAATCCTGCGGCAGTAATTCATAATTCTGCCCCACGAAACGGTTGACTAACTCACGTGTGATATTGCGAGGGTCGAGCGGGCGGTCGAGTCCGCCGTATATCTCGGGAATCCGCACGGCACTCATTGTTGAATTTATCAGCTTAAAAAGTTCCTCATCCGTAAAATCAAAATTTTCTTGCAAATATTGTTGATTAGGTATCATGTGGATACCGTGATCCGCCTGCAAAACGATAACCGCATTTGGATTTTCCTCCAAAATGAAGTCAACTACCCCCAACATCAAGCGAGCCGCCATGCTATGAGCGTTCATATACAAATTTTGTTGAAAAGGGTCCAAAGGATTCGTTGGCGGTTCTACACTCAATATACTCCAAAGATAGGAATGGGCATAAATAAATGACATAAATGTGAACTTCGGCGAGGGCGTTTCAACGGAATCTGCAAATCCCACCAAAACTCTCCTTGTTTCTTCATTTTGCCTAGAAGAATATTCGACAAGCCGCTCTATCCGCTCGGTATGCTCGGTAACTGGAACCCAATCATAGTCAGACGCAGTCGTTAAAAATCCCTCTATTTGCAAACTCAATATAGACAATGGCGTAGTTATTGCAAGAAGTCTAAACAAATCTTCCGATCCGCTAAAAAAATTAGGTATGCCACCAATCCCCTCATTTACAGCCAAAGAGAATATCGGCGATCTTGCATTATAGAATTTTCTGACAATCGCAGGAGTAAAGGCTTCCACGTGCGAATTCGTTATTGCTATCGTTGTGTAGCCCGCTTGATTAAAGGCGTGGAATATTTCCATATAAGGTCCGTGATGTGCGGCGATATTAACGCCGTCTTCCTGCAATATTCGACTGTGTTCTGGCCAACGAAGTTCCCTTGTCAAAAGTGGACTTATTTCACGCATTACACGGCTGTAATAACTGTCATAAAAAGTGGGCGAAAATAAAATCGGTGCCGCAATTACCGAAGCTCCCGCATCGAGAGTAGCATTTTCGTTTATAACAAAACCTCTATCGTTCAAATCTTCTCGCAGTTGATTTTGCGGGTCTCCGAAAAATTCGTAGACGGCGGAAAATCCCAACATTCCATCCATCCAAATCCAATAAATATCAGGGCTTTCCGTTTGAACATCGATATTGAAATTCGTTTGTATTTGAAATATTGCGTTTTCTTGGGAATCCTGGGCAGTATTTATCGAATCAAATACAGCGGGAAGAAAATTCCAAAAGAATAAAATTCCGATAATCAGGCAGACAGCAGAAATTTGCGGTATGTCTTGCAAACGCTTGCCGTATAGCCCAATAAACGCCGCAATTAAAGCAATGACAATCAACAATAAAATCAAAAGCATAACCCTGTTGATTACGGCGGAATAGCGGACGGCTACGGAATACAAATTTTCAAAAGACCAGAATATCAGCCAAAAAAGTATGCTATTCAATACTGTTCCCTCGAATGTACGGGTTGTTTTATAAAATAGCACGAAAAGGCATAATCCCAAAAACGCTAAAACACCCGCCACTGCAAGGGTTTGTGTGAATGGAATAAAGTTGCCTGCAACACGATTGTTGCTATTGTAAAGAAAAAACAAATGTATGTTCGGCAAAAATATTCCCAGCGAAATTATTGTAAAAAATTTAGTCATATATGCTCACCCCTTCAAGATTTTTCGGCAAAAACCGCTCATAAACCTCTAAAATACGTTGGTCAATATTCAACCAATCCCGCTTTTCAGCGGTTTCCAGCCCGCCGATATGCAATCGTTCCCGCAAGGCGGCATCTTGCGTAAGGCTTTCGATTTTATCCGCCGCATCCTGCACATCCGTGTACAGCAAGCAATTTTCGCCGTTGATAAGATACTCGCTGTTACCGTCATTCGGGCGGACGACTACCAGTCCGCCTGTCGCCATCATTTCCAACGGCGGGTACGAGAAACTCTCCAATATGCTGGATTTTAGCAAAATATGGCATTGAGCGTATACGGCGGGTACTTTTTCGTATGGGATTTCGTGCAGGAATTTATCCACCCTGTACCAACTTTTGGGCTCTCCGTAATACGACATATACCAAATTTCGTACTTTTCCCTGTCCAAAAGGTTTATAATTTTGAAACTTTCGTCCACATTTTTGTAGTAATCACTGCTATTGCCCTCAACCAAAATTCGAAATTTCTTTTGCCCATAATTTCGCAGCACAGGTTTGAATCGGCTCAAATTTATACCGTTTGCGATATAGTCGGAATCTTGGCTGTACTTATCTTTCAGCCATTTTTGACACCATTTTGATATTGTTATATATTTCACATCAAATATCGGCTTCATATAGGTGGAATTTGCTGAAAGTCTTCTGCTATCGCCATATGTATAAAAATCAACTTCGTAATTTTGCACCAAATATAGCCGTTGCTTAATATTCGGATACAGCTGGCAAAAACTCAAAGTAGACCACAAAGTGGCGACAACAGCGTCATAATGCTGATGTATATGCGTTGTAACCCGTGAAACGGACATCAACTCCACGCCGTCATAAGTGGCATTTTTCTTGACACGGGCATCGGAGAGCAAAGTAACATCGTAACCCGCCATTTTCAGCGTTGCACAATGTTTCATAGCCACCAACGCACCGCCCGAAACCTGTAAAGTAGGCAAAATAAACGCTATGTTCGGTGTCATTTGGCTTTTCAGAAAATTGAGCAAGGGCAAGCCCGTGTTTATAGTCAAGTAATTTTCGATTGCGTGAGCGTAGGCATTTTCGGCGATTTTCGCCCGCAAAATCTCATCGTCCAGCAAGGATTTTATGCCCGTGTACCATTCTTCCAAACTGCCGCAAAGCACGCCCGTGATATTATGCTCTATCGCAAAGGCGAAAGCTCCGACATTGCTCGCCACAGTCGGCACTTTGACGAGCGCCGCCTCCGTCCATTTGTTCTCCGATTTCGCCTCATTAAAAATGCTCTGCTTTATCGGGGCTAAATTTATGTCCACCGAGGCGAGTAACTGCGGTAATTTCTGCCAGTCAACGAATTTTTTTGCCACAATCCGATTTTTGTAATTTTTCAGAGAATCGGGCAAATCCAGCTCGCCCACCACAACTAATTCCAAATTGTCGTACTCGTCCAAAAGGCGGATTACGTCGGGTTCTATCATCTCGAAATCCTCGTTATGTGTGATGCTGCCGCTGAAATAGCCGAGCCGCAGCTTGCCCTTGCGTTCCTTTTGGTTCTTCAACGCCAACCTGTAATTTTTGCGTTCGGCTCGCCTTAGTTTTTTGTATTCCGCAAACGGCAGCTCGTCCCTGTCATATATCGCAAACTGCGAGAATTTCGCCATGCTTTCGGAAGCCACGTTGCGATTTATAAACACCTCGGGGACGTAATTTTTCAGCTCTGCCGCCAAGCGATCGGTGGTGGTTATGGCGGCATGGCATTGTTTCAGCAATTTTTGAATATTTCTAACGTGATTGTCGTAATATTCACGTTCGAGAGCCTCCATAGTGTCCAAATATTTAATTGTGTCCGTGTATTTTGTGTCGATAAGCAGGTCGTCAATGTCGAAAATAATGCGTTTGTTGTTGGCTTTGGCGATTTTTATAAATTCTTCGATAAGCGGCGTTGATTCACAGCGGAAAAATACAAAAAGCCGAAAATTTCGCACCATATCTAGGGTCAAATTCGTGTAAAAAACTTCGAGTGAGACAAGCCCGCAAGCCGCAAGTTGTTCACGTTGGTGGGCAACTCGGTAGCGTGGCGGATGCGGCAATGCACAGCCCGATATAAACAGCACATCGGCACAGTTTTTCGCCGCCTCCAAATTTTTCTTGGGGTCTCGATTGCCTCGAAATATGTACAAATACGCCCGTTTGAGAAACATTGCTACTCCCTCATGCCGCAGGGTGCTTACGCTTTTTATAATAAGTTTTATGAGAATCATAATGTGCTGTTTTCCTCCAAATATCGGTGTAGAGCGTCCGTCCAATGCGGAAATTTTTCAAATCCGCTTGCGTATAATTTTGCCTTATCCAGCCGAGAATTAAGCGGACGAATCGCCTTTGTGGGGTATTCCGCCGTGGGAATATGCTCGACTTTCGCCGCAAGCCCCGCCAAAGTAAAAATCTCCTCGGCGAACTTCGCCCAACTGCACACGCCCTCGTTCGTGGCGTGGTAGATACCGTATTTTTCTGTAATTGCCATGTCGCATAGCAATTTCGCCAAGTCCGCCGTGTATGTCGGCGAGCCGATTTGGTCGTTTACGACTTTTACGGAATCTCGTTCGCCGCCCAGTTTCAGCATGGTCTTGACAAAATTCCCGCCGTTTTCCCCGTAAACCCACGAAGTCCGTACTATGAAGAATTTTTGTAAAATCTCCTGCACAGCCATTTCGCCCGCCAACTTGCTTGCACCGTAGACGGATTGCGGGTTGGTTGGGTCGGTGGGCTTGTGGAAATAGTCGCCGTCCCCAGCGAAGACGTAGTCTGTCGAGATGTAGACGAGTTTTGCGTTGATTTCCTTGCAAGCCATGGCGATATTCCTCGTGCCGTCCACGTTGACGAGCCGACACAACTCGGGTTCGTCCTCCGCCCTGTCGACCGCCGTGTACGCCGCACAGTGCATTACGGCTGTCGGCGAATATTCGTGCAGAACGCCCATCACCGCTCGCCTGTCTGTAATGTCGGCGATCGCCCTGTCGATGCCTTTATGCGGAATTTTGCGGCGGGTTAGTTCGGCTGTTAAAGCCGTGCCGAGTTGCCCGTTCGCACCCGTTATCAAAATTTTTTCAGCCAATTTGAATTTTCCTTTACAATTTTTGAAATCTGTGTTACAATATCTATAAAAACGAAGACAGGAGTTGTTAAATATGTCTCAAACAACGTTAAGCGTCCGTATGGACGAAGATGTCAAGCGGCGGTTTGACCGCTTTTGTGCGGAGGTTGGCATGAACGCTAGCACGGCGGTCAATATGTTCGCCCGAGCGACTTTGCGGGAAAATCAGTTGCCATTTGTGGTAAAAACCGCCCCCAAACCCGCCGAGCCGCCCGAACCCGCCGAACCCACGAAAAAACTTATTCTCAAATCGGAATTAGCTGACGATTCGTGGATTGCTCCGTTGGTCGGGATTTTGAAAAATATCCCCGACGATGCGGACGTGCGGGAGATTGTTACCGAGGAAAGGTGGAAGAAATATGAAAGTCTTACTTGATACCAACGTTATCCTCGATGTGCTGCTGGAACGCCAACCGCATTTTTTCGCATCTTCGCTGGTAGCAAAAGCGTGTAAAACGGCGTGTGTCGGCTGTCTTGCCGTCAGCCAAACGACCGATATATTTTATTTGCTACGCAGGGACGGTTTCAGCAAAGCGGCTGCAAGGGAGTCGATAGCCCATTTGGACGAAAAATTCGAGTTGCTAAACACAGAACCGACCGACCTCCGCCAAGCCTTGACCGCTGAAATGACCGACTTCGAGGACGCACTGTTGGCGTTCTGTGCGGCACGGCATGGAGTCGATTTTATCATCACTCGTAACGTGAAAGATTTCAACTTGTCGCCAGTCCCCGCCATAACTCCGCAGGACTTTGTCGAAAGATATGTCGAAAAATAATCCACCAAACCGCCCGCCGCTCACGGGCTGTTTTGCCGAGCCACAAGCGGTCGCCACCAATCCTCATTCTCCAAAAACCACTTCACAGTCCGCCGAATTCCAACATCGAAATTCGTCTCGGGCAACCAGCCCAACTCCGCCTGAATCTTAGACGGGTCGATAGCATATCGCAAATCATGCCCAGGGCGGTCGGTTACGTATTCTATCAGACTTTCGGGTTTCCCCAACTCAGCTAAAATCGTCCGCACAACCGCTAAATTCGTCCGCTCGTTGTGGCCGCCGATATTATAAACCTCGCCAAGCCGCCCGCCGTGAATAATCAAATCTATCGCACGGCAATGATCCCCCACAAACAGCCAATCCCGCACATTTTCGCCTTTCCCATAAACAGGCAACTTTTCGTCAGCAAGAGCCTTTGTAATCATCAGCGGAATCAGCTTTTCGGGGAAATGATACGGCCCATAATTATTAGAACATCTCGAAATCGTAACGGGCAGCCCGAAAGTCCGAAAATACGCCAGCGTGAGCAAATCAGCAGCCGCTTTCGAGGCGGAATAAGGGCTTGACGTGTGCAAAGCCGTCTCCTCCGTAAAAAATAAATCCGTGCGGTCGAGCGGCAAATCCCCGTAAACCTCATCGGTCGAAACCTGATGAAACCGCCCACCGTAAGCCTTGCAAGCGTCCAACAACACGCCCGTCCCGACCACATTCGTCTGCAAAAATATTTGCGGATTCTCAATCGAGCGGTCGACATGGCTCTCTGCCGCAAAATTTACGATTATATCGGGCCGCTCCTGCTCGAACAACTCGAAAACCGCCGTTCTATCAGCAATATCGCCTTTCACAAATCGGAAATTTTTATTCGCAATCGCACTCTCCAAAGTCGCCATATTGCCCGCATAGGTCAGCAAATCCAAGCAAACAATCCTGTAATCTGGGCGGTTTGCCAACATATAGTGAACAAAATTCCCGCCGATAAATCCCGCTCCGCCTGTTACCAATATCGTCATCGTCATATTTTTGTCTCCAAAATTTCCCGCAAAAACGGGGCTTTTTTGTCTTTCTCCGATAAAATCGGCTCGGCGATTCCCCAATCTATCGCCAAATCTGGATCGTTCCAACGGACGCTCCTGTCAGCCGCCGCATTGTAGAAATTATCCGCCTTGTACAAGAATTCGACTTCGTCCGTCAAGGTCAAGAATCCATGCCCAAATCCTCTCGGAATCAGCAACTGCCGCTTGTTTTCTGCCGAAATCTCAACCGCAACCCATTCCCGAAAAGTTTCGGAATTTTTGCGCAAATCGACCGCCACGTCCAAAACCGCTCCACGGCTACATCTGACCAATTTTGCCTGTGCAAATTCGCCCGCTTGGAAATGAATCCCTCGCAAAATCCCTCGCTTGCTCGAATACGAATGATTATCTTGTACAAACTCGTAATTCAGCCCGCTCTCTCGCATTTTCGCCGCCGAATAACTCTCCATGAACCAGCCCCGTTCGTCCCCGAAAACCGCAGGCTCGATTATCAGCAAATCCGATATTTTTGTCTCTGTTATTTTCATTATAATAAATATCCCCTAATTTTCGGCGATTCTGTACAAATATTGCCCATAATCGGTCGTTTTCATGCGGTCAGCTTGCCGTATCAACGTCTCACGCCCAATATATCCCCGATAATACGCTATTTCCTCCAAACACGACACATACAATCCCTGCCGACTCTGTATCGTTTCGACAAAAACCGCCGCATTCAGCAACGCTCCGTGCGTCCCCGTGTCGAGCCATGCCATCCCTCGCCCGAATAATTCCACTTTTAGCCGCCCTCGCCGCAAATATTCATTATTTACCGCCGTGATTTCTATCTCGCCTCTTGCAGATGGTTCGACATATTTCGCTATTTCTACCACTTCGTTGTCGTAAAAATATAGCCCTGGAACCGCAAAATTCGACTTCGGTTTGGCGGGTTTCTCCTCAATCGACAACACGTTTCCCTCGCCGTCAAATTCGACAACGCCGAAATCCCACGGATTGCTCACATGATAGCCGAAAATGGTCGCCGTTCCAGTCCGTTTTGCCGCATTTTTCAGCGTTTCCGTGAAACTGCGTCCGTAGAAAATATTGTCGCCCAAAACCAGGCAAACGCCGTCCGTCCCGATAAATTTCTCGCCCACGATAAACGCATCCGCAAGCCCGCACGGCCGCTCCTGCACCGCATACTCGAACGCCACGCCGAACTGTTCGCCCGTCCCGAGCAACTCCTCAAACTGAGGCAAGTCGCGCGGCGTGGAAATCACCAAAATCTCCCGTATCCCCGCCAACATCAATGTCGAAATCGGGTAATATATCATCGGTTTGTCGTAAATTGGCAGAATTTGTTTTGAAACCGCCATCGTCGACGGGTACAGCCGTGTCCCCGCGCCGCCCGCCAAAACTATCCCCTTCAAATTTCCACCTCCTACACGAATATAAAATACGCCACATTGCGGAAAAATCCGCATTTTAAGCTGTTTAGCTCCGTTATCGTCCGCCAGCGGGCCAGTTTGCCCAGTTGCGGGATTTTGCAATATTTTTCAATCGCTTGTTTCTGCGACAATGTCAATACATTGTCATATATATCTAACAGGCTTTCCGCCTGTGGATAGGTTATTTTTATCGCCTCTTTGACACTTCCGCCGTTCAGCAGCCGCCCGATTTTGTATGACAATGTCCGTACATCTTTCGCGCCGATTGCGTTCCCGCCATGCTGCCGATACAGCACCGTCTGCTCCTCCAAATGCCCGATTCGCCCGAACGCCGCCGCAACCAGTTTTAGCCACCAATCGTGCATTACGCAGTATTTTGGTGCGGTTGTTAAAAGTTCCGCCAAAGCCCGATTATACAGGGCTGTGCAGCCCGTTAGCGTGTTTTGAATCAGCACTTGGTTGAACGCCGTGCGGCTGAAATCCGAGTTCATCGCCGCCTTGTAGGACGGATTTTTCACGGCGAGATTTTCGTCCGTTACCGTCAAATCTGTGTGGACTAGAATGGGCGTATTTACGCCGTTTTCTCGCTCCATTGATTGCATTTTTGCTAATGTTTTCTCGATTTTGTCGGGCAGCCATACGTCGTCTTGGTCGCAGAGCATGATGTAATCGTCCCGAATTTCCGTCATTAAGCCCAAGAAATTGTGCTTGGCAGAGCCTGTGTTTTCATGGCGGCGGGATATGCGGATTTTTGGCGATTTTTCGGCATATTCTTCCAAAATCTGCCATGTGCTGTCTGTTGAGCAGTCGTCGCTTACGTGGATTGTGAAGTTGCTGAACGTCTGCGAAAGCACGGAATCTAGCTGCTCTTGCAAAAATCGCTCGCCGTTGTAGGTCGCCATTAGTATGGAAATCATGGTCAAAAAGCCCCGTTTTCGTAGATTTCGCAGACTTTTTCGACCTCGCCGATTGCGGCGATTTTGCCTTTCTTCAATAATATTGCACGGTCGCAGATTTCCCGAATCGTCTCGATTGCGTGCGAAACGACCAATACGGTCGCTCCTCGGGCGAGCATCTCGTCTATCCGCTCTTTGCTTTTCTTTGCGAACCGATAGTCGCCCACGCCCAGGATTTCGTCGATTATCAAGATTTCTGGCTCGACGTGCGTCGCCACCGCAAAACCGAGCCGAGCCGCCATTCCCGACGAGAAATTTTTCAGCGGCACGTCCTCGAAATCCCGCAATTCTGCGAAATCCATGATTTCGTTGTAAATCCCGTTCATATGTGCTGGCGAACGCCCGAAAATCGCCCCATTCATGTAAATGTTTTCGCGGGCGGAAAATTCCATGTCGAATCCCGAGCCGAGTTCGATTAGCGGTGCGACCTCGCCTTTTACCGTAATTACGCCTTTTGTCGGCTTGAAAACCCCTGCGATTAGTTTTAGCAGCGTCGATTTGCCCGCGCCGTTCAGCCCCAAAATCCCCATAACTTCGCCCCGCGCGACCTCGAAACTCACGTCCGTGAGCGCCCAAAATTCCTCGTAATATAGCCGCCTTGTCGCCGCCTTGATTACGTACTCTTTCAGTCCCATGACCTTGTCTTTGTTGAGGTTGAACATCATCGACACGTTTTTCACTGAGATTGCTGTTTCCATTTTCATTTCCCTCGAAAACCTCACAAATATAGGATAAATTTGTCCTGCTGCGTCATTGTGGCGAACAGCCCCACGCACAGCGCGGCGAGTGCGAACCCCAGGCACAGCATATTTGCCCATAATCCAGGGATTGTGCCGTAGAGTGCCAGTTCACGAAAATAGCTGACGTAGTGGAACATCGGGTTCAGGTGGATTAGGTGAAAAATGCGGTCGGGCAGGATTGTTACGGGGTAGAAAATCGGCGTGAGGAACATTAGTAGGGTCATTGCGATGCCGTAAAGGTACGTGATGTCGCGGAAGAAGACCGCCATGGACGACAGCAGCATGCCGAGCCCGAGCGAGAATGTGAAGACGTAGAGAATCGGCAGCGGGACGAGCAGGAGCGTCCAGCGGAGCGGCTCGCCCGTGATTGCGTACACGAACAGGAATGCGACGAATGCGAATGCGAGGTTGACGACGCTCGACAGGACGGCGGAGGCGGGGAAGATGTATTTTGGGACGTAGACTTTTTTGATTGTGCCTGCGCCGCCGAGAACGGAGCCCATCGCGCGGGTGGTTGCCTCGCTGAAAAAGTTGAAGATTAGCTGGCCGCTGAGTAGGTAGACTGGAAAATTTGGGATGTCGAAACGGAACAGCATGGAGAAGACCATCGTCAGCACGAGCATTGTCATCAGCGGGTTGAGCAGCGACCACAGCACGCCGAGGACGTTGCGGCGGTAGCGAGTTACGAAATCCCGTTTTATCATAAGGAATAGCAGATGCCGAAAGCGGGCGAGAGTGGCGAGTTGCGTGCGGATGAAGGTGCGGCGTGTGGCTATTATTGTGCAGATTGTGGCGATTATTGCGGTTGTTGCTGACATTAGTGCGGCGTAGAAAATCTGCATGGGGATGTTGCCTGGGCGGTGCCCTGCTACTTCCATTGGCAGGTATTGCCAAAATGGCAGGAATAGGGCTAGGGTTAGTATTGTTGTTGTGGCTAGGTAGTGTTTTTTGGTCATTTTGGGGGTCTCCGTTTTCGCTTTTTGTTAAATCTTGCAAAAGTGCGGGGTCAAGGGGGCGCGCTCCCTTGCGGGGTGTGGGGCAGAGCCCCACGGTTTTGGTTTTTCGCAAAAGTTTAGTGTTTGCGAAACCACAAATTCCTAATATAACAGCCCCGCAATTTTCAAGGCTTTTACAAGTATAACACAATAAAAAAAATTGTGCAACTTTTTTTCAAAAAAATTTTTTGCACAGGGCGAAAACCGCATTTTTACGCCGAAAATTTCGCTTTCCACGGCTGAACATGGTCAAAAATTTGGTCAAATCCGCAAAATCCCTTTATAATTGAATAAAAACTTTTGGAGGTACTCATGCGAAAAGCACGGAACATTTACAAACGCAAAGACGGGCGGTTTGAGGGGCGTTATATCAAGGCTCACGAGGGCGGCAAGCCGATTTACGCCTCAATCTACGGCAAAACCTACGCCGCTGTCAAGGACAAACTAGAAAAACGGCAATTAAGCCCAAAATTCCACAAAAATACTCGAATAATCACCAAAATCGAGGAATATTTAGGGCAAATTCAAGTAAAAACCTCAACGCAGGGCATTTACAGGGGTTATTTAGACAATCACATAGCACCATTTTTCAAGAAAATGCGATGTAATCAACTGAACCGCGATGTTATCCAAAATTTCGTAAACTGCAAGAACGGATTAGCAAGCACAACGGCGCAATCCGTTTTTTATTTGCTAAAAAGGGCTTTGTCAGGCTGTCCGCCCGATATTTTTAACGTGCCGCTGCCCAAGATTGTCAAGCCAAAAATCCCCGTTCTATCACGAGAAGAGCAGAAACGGCTAGAACAGACCGCCACCGCCCGCGCCGACCGCATTGTCCTCACGCTCTGCCTGTACACGGGCTTGCGAATCGGCGAATTATGCGGGTTAAAATGGGATGATTGCGATTTTGAGAACAAGCAGCTCGACATACGGCGGACGGTTTTGCGTATCAAAAACCCCGAAAAAGGCGGCACAAAGACGATAATCTCGATACAAGAGCCGAAAAGCCGCTCGTCCCGCCGCACAATCCCCTTGCCCGATTTTATTGTGCAACTTTTACAAATGCACAAAAACGCCTCAAACAGCCCGTTTATCGTCTCGACCACAGAAAAACCGCTCGAGCCACGCACGTTGCAATATCGGTTCAAGCGTATGCTGCAAAAGGCTAATTTGCGTAAGGTAAAATTTCATGTTACGAGGCATACGTTTGCTGTTAGGGCGTTGGAAATCGGTTTCGATATAAAGACATTGAGCGAGATTTTGGGACATTCGTCGCCGATGATAACGCTTGAAAATTATGCACATATTTTAGACGAGCACAAGCGTCAGAGTATGGAGAAATTGGCTATATTTTACGGTTAATATGGTCAAAAATTTAGTCATATTGTTGAGGGGGCTTTATTTTGCTGGGGTTTTGCGGGGTTGTTGCAAACACTAAACTTTTGCGAAAAACCACGAAAGGCAAAGATGACTAAGTTAAGCGTGATTATCCCGATGTACAATGTTGGGGAGTATGTTCGGCGGGCGGCGGAGAGTTTGTTGATTGGCGGGGTTGAGGATTGGTTGGAGGTTATTGCCGTGGACGATGGTAGTACGGACGATACAATCTCCATCTGCGAAGAGAGTTTCGGAAACTTCGCAAACTTCCAACTAATAAGCCAACCCAACACCGGCCCAGGCGGAGCAAGAAACACAGGCATAACTGCCGCAACAGGCGAGTACATAATGTTCCTGGACGGGGACGATTTCCTGTTGCCAAACGCCTTGCAAAATATCCTCGCCCTTTTAGAAAAAGAAAATCCAACCGTACTATTCGGCAGGT
>WRKH01000305.1 GCA_009778175.1 Turicibacter sp. | reverse complement strand
CTGGCCCCCAGCGGGGTCAAGGGGCAGAGCCCCTTGCGGGGTGTGGGGCAGAGTCCCACGGTTTTGAACTAAAAAGGATGGATGATGAGAATGAATAATGAACAAGCAATCCACTGCTTGAAACAGGTGCTGTATAATGTGGAAAAGATTATTGTGGGTAAACGGCATACAATAGAATTGGTGCTGATGACCCTGGCGTGTCGAGGTCATGTGCTGATAGAAGATGTGCCAGGCGTGGGTAAAACAAGCCTAGTGTCCGCATTGGCTCGGTCTGTAAATGGCTCTTTTAAACGCATCCAGTTTACGCCAGATATCATGCCGTCTGATATAACGGGCTTTTCAGCATTTAATCCCCGTACAGGCGACTTTGAATATAAGGCGGGAGCTGTTATGAGTCAGTTTATCCTTGCGGACGAAATTAACCGTACCTCTCCAAAAACCCAATCGAGTCTGCTAGAGGTCATGGAAGAAAATCAGGTTACGGTAGATGGTCAAAGCTATCGTGTCCCCGAGCCGTTTATTGTGCTGGCAACACAGAACCCCGTAGAATACCTAGGTACATACCCCTTGCCCGAAGCACAAGTAGATCGTTTCTTTATGCGGGTTTCCTTAGGCTATCCAAGCCCCGCCGAAGAAAGCCATATGCTTGAGCGTTTCAAAGAGGGCGACCCCATATTGAACCTAAGAACGGCGGCGGAATGTGAAGATATAATCGCCGTCCAAGGGCTGGTTGAAAAAATATACGTAAGTCAGGATATAAATAATTTCATAGTCGAAATTGTCCGATTTACACGCCAGCATGAGGATGTTGTGCTGGGAGCGAGCCCGCGGGCTACATTATGCCTGTTCAAAGCCTCTCAAGCGTGGGCGTTGTACAACGAGCGAGATTTTGTTACACCAGATGATGTTATTGCAATGGCTCCCCATGTGCTAGAACACCGCATTATCCTAAAGCAGGAAGCAAAATTGCAAAAACGCTCTTCAAAAGAAGTGGTTGAGGGGGCGCTGAAAGAAGTGCGTCCAACCCTGTGAAACGGGCAAGACTCTTATACGGCGGCATATTCTTCGGATGCCTTATAGCCGCCCTGCTGTACGGCGATCCTTTCGTCTTTCTTACCGTGTACGCATTCGCCATAATGTTCGTTACTTCTTTCCTTCTTGCGGTAGCAACATTGTACGGTATGAGAGTCCATCAATTTTCTGACAGATACAACGAACAGAATTTCGTTGCAAAAGCAGTTATTATCAAGGGCGAACCCAGTAGCTACTACATAAGGCTAAATAACCGTGCAAAAATCGGGCTAGGCACAATGCGGTTCACCTTTTTAGAGGCAGATTTTGCCGTTAAAACCCCAACCACTAGACTTCGCCTAGATGTGCGTCCCTTTATGAAGCCGATGCTATTTCCAATGGAATACACGGTAATGTATCGCGGTACCTATCAAATCGGCTTGGAGAGCATAGAGGTTATAGATTTTTTGGGGCTTTTTCGCTTGAAGAGAAAATTGAACACTCGGTTTGAAGTTATAGCCTATCCAAAAGTAACCGAACCCGAAGAGATGCGGTTGGCTATGCATATGCTATCCAAAGCCCCCGCACAACTAGCCATGGCACAGGAAGATTATGCCGATTTTACCGATGTGCGTCCCTATCAACCAGCCGACCCTATGAAAAAAATACATTGGAAACTAACCGCCAAACGCAACGAGTGGATAGTTAAAAACTACCAATCCACCGTACTAAACAGCATTACAGTCCTGCTGGATGCCCATCGCCGCAACCTTTCGCACGAGCTGCTCATAAAGTTAGAAGACTTGATGGCGGAGTACGCCGTGGCTATAACTCGCTATTGCCTACGTAATCAGATGCCTGTTGATTTTATTTTCGGGGCGAAATCTCGGGAAAAGGGCAAACATATTGGAGATTTTGAAGCCCTGTACTCTTTTATTGCACATTTAGAATTTTCCGACAAAGACGTGTCTGCAAAAGATGCGTTGAATCACTACTTAAACGAAAATATGCGTAGTGTGAATGTTGTGCTGCTAACCTCTATTTTGGATTCTGCGATATACGAACGCATAATCGAGGCCTCACGATTCGGGCATTATATCGCTGTAGTTTACTTTGTACCAAAAGACCACAAAACCTCCACACAACTCAACTCCGACGAGATATTTGAACATTTGCAGGGGAGCGGCATAAACTGCGTTAAAATGGTTACGGAATCATAAAACCATGGGGCTCTGCACCACACCAGACACTCTCACTTTTGTAATTTCAATTTATTTTCGACACTATCGGGTTTTTGTTGTGATATAGATGAGCAACACGCTAATATCGGCAGGCGACACGCCCGAGATGCGCGAGGCTTGCCCTATGTTGTGCGGCCTAATGGCTGCCAATTTTTGCCTTGCCTCTAGCCGCATACCTGATATATCTTCATACCTTATGTTTGTGGGCAAAATCCGCTTTTCTAGCTTGTTAAATGCCTTAACTTGCTCCAGTTGCATCTTTATGTAGCCCTCATACTTTATCTGAATATTTACCTGCTCCTGCCAGGTTTTTTCTGTGCAGTTATCGGGAAATTTGTCAAAAGCCCTGATACTTAAATAATCCATCTCGGGGCGTTTTATCAAGTCCGCCATCTTTATGCCGCTCGCAATAACAGCACTACCCCGCCCCTTCAAAAAATCGTTCAAATTTTGGCTGGGTGGTAAATTTATAGTCTTTATTCTGCTTATCTCCCGCTCAATCCAATCTTTTTTTGTCAAAAAACGCAAATACCTCTCTTCGGGAATTAGTCCAACCTTAAATCCCAATTCCGTTAAACGCAAATCGGCGTTATCCTGCCGAAGCAGCAGCCTGTATTCCGCACGGCTTGTCATCATGCGATAGGGTTCGGGCGTACCCTTTGTTACCAAATCATCTATCAGCACACCTATATAACCCATGCTCCTGTCAAGGATTAGCGGCTCTTTGCTTTTTAGAGATAGAGCAGCATTTATTCCCGCAATTAATCCCTGTGCCGCCGCCTCTTCATAGCCGCTAGAGCCATTTATCTGCCCTGCGAAAAAAAGCCCGTCTACAGATTTAGCCTCCAAAGACAATTTCAAAGACATGGAATCTATGCAGTCGTATTCTATTGCGTAACCGTTCCGCATTATATGGCAATTCTCCAAACCCGGAATGGTTCTGTACATAGCCGTCTGCACATCTTCGGGCATGGACGTTGACATACCTTGTATGTACATTTCACTGGTATTCAAGCCCTCTGGTTCAATAAAAATTTGGTGTCTATCCTTGTCGCTGAATCTCGAAATTTTGTCCTCGATCGAGGGGCAATATCTGGTGGCAACACCTTCGATTTTACCCGAGTGCATGGGCGAACGATGGATATTTTCTTCTATTATCTGCTTGGTTTTTTCGTTTGTGTACGACAAATAGCAGTCCACTTGCTCCATCTGTACGGAATTTTCATCGGTTTCAAAGGAGAACGGGACAACGGGGACATCGCCTGGTTGAGGGGTAGTTTTTGCGAAATCAATACTATCTCTATGCACTCGTGCGGGCGTACCTGTTTTGAAACGGTTAAGTTTGAAACCCAATTTTGCAAGAGAATCGCTTAATTTTACAGAAGAACGCAAGCCATTTGGTCCACCAAAAATAACGCTGTCTCCGCAAAGACAACGAGCGTTCAAATAAGTACCAGAACAGACTATTACAGCCTCGCAGGCTATTTTTGTTCCGTATTCCGACATCACCCCGACAACCCTGCCGTTTTCAACCAAAATATCCACAATTTCGCCCTGTTTTAGGGTGATATTATCCTCCAAAATTTTTTTCATGGCGGAAGAATATTTTGCCTTATCCACTTGCACCCGCAAAGAGTAGACGGCAGGACCTTTACTGCGGTTTAACATTCGGCTTTGTATAAAGGAATAATCGGCAGTTATGCCCATCTGACCCCCGAGTGCATCTATTTCCCTTACGAGATGCCCCTTTGCAGTGCCGCCGATACAGGGATTGCAAGGCATCATCGCAACAGAGTCCAAATTTATCGCAAAAAGCCCGACTCTAAGCCCCATACGAGCCGCCGCCAAAGCGGCCTCGCAACCAGCATGACCGCCGCCTATTACTATTATCTGAAAATTTTCCATGGTTTATTTTAACATAACAAATTTTTCGGCTTGTTTATGATAGTTAGTCTGATCGTTTGCTATATCATCGAAATTTTGCACCCCTTTTGGTCGTTGTTGTCCCCACCCTATCTATAAATGCCATTATATTTAATCTAAAACTTCCCACAAATGGGGAGAGCAGGGCAAATCATAGTTATTTTTAATGTGAACCAACAGTTGCTTAGCTTCGCTTTCCGACATTAACTCAATTAATGCTTGCACTATATCTTTCATATCGTGAATCTGACCCTTTGCCACATCTTCGGGGCTGTAATGAACAGTAACAGAGTAGCCATTTTCCTTTATCGCTGCAGCGTGTGGATTTTTGCGTGCTCTTGAAAAATCGGTAATCGCAGGAATATCGCTATAATCTATCGCACTATGCTTTTCATTCATATATTGCCACCTCGTATATTTCTTTTTCAGCATTATTCGCCTTTCTGGCGGATATTATACGAATCACTGTATTGTTTTCCCTGTAGCAATGGCATACCATTCAAAAAATTTTCCGTCTATTTCGATCAAAAATTTTGCACCTCTATTGGTCGTTGCGGAAAGTCCGCCCCAAACGGAAAGCCCACCCCAGTCCCATCGGGCGGGCGAACCCCGCCCCTACATTATTCGGTACGGAGAAGGGGGGATTTGAACCCCCGCGCCGCGTTAACGACCTATGCCCTTAGCAGGGGCACCTCTTCGGCCACTTGAGTACTTCTCCAGTTCTTATGCTGATAATATCATCATAGCAGGGAATTTTTATTCTGTCAAATTTTTTTGCAAATTTTAAAAAATTCTTTGCCACCCTCAAAAAAATATGGTACAATAGATGTGTTCTGAAGCTCTTAAACTACATCACAACAACAGACTTGTTCGAACAAAAATCGAACAAAAAATATCGAACAAAAAATAAGCGGGTCTGGGGGCACGCCCCCAGCGGCAAGATGGTCTTGTGCCAAGTCAAGGGGCAGAGCCCAGCAGTCTTAGACGCTTAACGAAAGGGAGAATCAAAATTGGAAAAAGGCAATCTTTCAATACATAGTGAGAATATTTTGCCCATAATAAAAAAATGGCTGTACTCAGAACCCGATATATTTGTGCGGGAACTGGTCTCTAATGCGTCGGATGCCGTGTTAAAACTAAAAAAACTGGCGGATATGGGCGAAACGAAAATCCCCAAAAGCGAAAAATTTTCAGTTACCGTTACCATCGATGAGGAAAATAAACAGCTCATCTTTGAGGATAACGGCGTAGGCATGACGGCGGACGAAATACGGGAGTATATTAACCAGATCGCATTCTCGGGAGCGAGTGCGTTTTTGGAAAAATATCAAGATAAACTTGATAAAAATGGCGAAAACAGCGAAATAATCGGGCATTTTGGACTTGGATTCTACTCGTCTTTTATGGTTGCGGATAAGGTGCAGATTGACAGCCTATCATGGCAAAAGGGCAGCACCGCAACTCGTTGGCAATGTGAGGGCGGCATCGAATACGAAATGTCCGAGGGCGAACGCACAACCCGAGGCACCACAATAACCCTGTTTGTGAATAGCGAACATGAAAGTTTTTTGAGCGATTTCAAAATACGCAATATTTTAATCAAGTATTGCAACTTTCTGCCCATAGAAATCTACGTAAAGTCAACGGGCGATGAAGAGGAACAACCAAAGCCCATAAATGACACGAAACCACTGTGGTTAAAGCCTCCCAATGAATGTAAGGACAAAGAATACATAGAATTCTACAAAAAGGTTTTTCTGGATTTTCAAGACCCGCTCTTTTGGATACATCTCAACATGGATTATCCGTTTAGATTGCAGGGGATTCTGTATTTTCCGAAACTCAAGCACGAATTGGAGTACATGGACGGGCAGGTCAAGTTATATAACAACCAAGTCTTTGTAGCGGATAATATTAAGGAAGTAATCCCCGAATATCTGCTGCTTTTGAAGGGCGTGATGGATTGCCCAGATTTGCCGCTTAATGTGAGCCGTAGCTTTTTGCAGAGCGATGCACAGGTTAGGAAAATGTCGGGCTATATTTCCCGCAAAGTAGCCGATAAATTAAACTCCATTTTCAAAAAAGATAGGAAAAAATTCACATCTTACTGGGATGATATAAGCCCGTTTATAAAGTACGGCTGTATCAAAGAAGGGGATTTTTACGATAAAGTCAAGCAATCTATGCTGTATAAAACCACAAATGGCGATTATTTCACACTAGAGGAATTTTTGGAGCGAAATAAGGAAAAAACGGGGAATACTGTGTTTTATGTATCGGACGACAAGCAGCAGGCTCAGTATATAAAATTGTTCGATGCGGAGGGCATGGAAGCGGTTCTATTAACAAAAAATTTGGATATGCCGTATATTAACTATTTGGAGCAATACGAAGACGAAGCGGAAACAAAATTCAAGCGTATCGACTCCAGTTTGAGCGAGAATCTCAAGCAAGGCGAGGTAGAGGACGAGGCATTACAAAAACAAGAGGACGAGATTGAAGGGGTATTTAGGAAACTTGTGGGCAATGACCAGTTGGTTGTAACGATAGAAACGCTGAAATCTAGCGATGTATCGGCGATTATGCTACTCTCGGAGGAAATGCGGCGGACAAGAGATATGATGATAAATTTTGGCAATAGCGGCCCATTTTCAGCGGATTTATTCGAAAATGGCGAAAGCCTAACACTCAACCGCAACAACAAGCTAGTACAAATTTTGTTAGATCTACACGGCAATCAAACCCGCAAAGAGGATTTTGATCTAATAGCCCGACAGGTTTACGATTTGGCTATGCTAGGGCATAAACCACTTTCAAATGAGCAAATGACCAACTTTATAGAACGCAGCAACCGTATTTTGGAACGAATAGTTTCGTAAAAACAAAAACCGTGGGGCTCTGCCCCACACCCCGCTGGGGGCGCGCCCCCAGACCCGCTCGTTTGTAATATTTCAACTCGTTTGCAACACTACCCAAAAATCAATCATGTAACAAAACCATAGAACTCCGCCCACTAGCCTCACAACCCCTAAACGATGCCATCTTAAATAAAGCCAATAAAAAATGAGCGGGTCAAGGGGCGGTTCTTGCGGTCAGACGGTCTGGTGCAGGGCAGAGTCCCACGGTTTTGATCATTTTAAGTTAAAGGAGATTTTTATGAATACCACGCTTAAAATTACGCCAAAAATGTCAAAAATAATTAAGGAACTTGTTCCGGCAATAATGTCAATTTTTAACTTGGGATTTATCCCTACGATTGATGATGTTGAGGAATTTTCCGATGAAATGTATGAACTGGCAAAAAAGAGGGAACCCAATCTTAAAAAGCCGCTGTACACGATATTCCCCAAAAATACCAATACCCCCAGCAATGTGATAAATACGATGCATAAACATGAAATCGAATTTATGCAAAGCGGGTTTGACTTTTTCAGCGAATATGTTAAAAATAACAATCTAACATCTGCAACCGATGAAGAGATTCTGCATCACGCAGCTGAAAACTTGCCTCGGGAACTCACAAAGGGAACAAAATTTCAAAAACCCGCAATAAACGATGAAGAAACGAAGATAAAATGGATGCGTTTTTTCGAGGATTTAGGGGCGGGCAATGAATTTTTTTCCGTAGAACAAAAGGGCGAAGATGGTGTCATACGAGAGGAACATTTTTCATTTTCGGAGCCGCTTAAGGATATGGGCTATGATGAATTCAAAGCATACGCAATGGAAAGCCTTGCGAAGATTTTCGGCGATAAGTATGATGTTGTTGAACGCAAATCCCCCCGTGGCGATGATGTCGTCCACGAGGCAATCCGAGTAATCGAAAAGGACAAGAGAAAGAGCGAGAGCGGCTTCATAATCGCCCCCTTTTACAGGGATTATTCTATGGGCAAACCCATTGGCGAAGTGATTTTGGATATGGTAAAAACCACTGAAGATTCGGAAGAAATAGCCAAAAAAATGGATTTGGACGATATGGATAATTTTGAAAAAATCAAGGATAAAGTCATCATACGTCCGATAAATTACGACAAAAACAAAAAATTATTGGAAAGCCATATGTATAGACGTATTGGCGATATTGCCATCGTAATCTACATGGTAGTTAGCAAGCTTAAAAATGGGCTAAGCACGACTAAAATTCCCAAAAGCGTGATTGAAAAGTGGAATATGCCCGAGAATGAAATTTTCAGCTGGGCATCGGAAAACACCGCCAAAATCTTCAAACCTGGGCTTATGCAAATGGAAGCAGTTATGAAAGGCATCACGCCGCCAAAATACCCCGCAAAAAACAGCCTTTTTTTAGAACCTGGGTTTAAGCTGAAAAAATCGCAAATTGGATCTTATGCTTTGTTTTTGGGCGATACTCAAAATGCGGCAACCGTACCGTTTCTCGAGGGTGTGTCAAAGAAACTTGCGGAAATTTTGAACGATGATTTTTACGTGGTTATGGTGGAAACAAATTTTGTTGTTCTGCACGTGAAGAAAAATATGCCTTTAAGATTCGTCCGACAGCTCGTCGAAAACGACAAGAGAAGTCCGTACTCTGATGAAGAGGCTTTTTTGACCTACAATGTGTACGAATACAGCCGCAATACGGATGTTTTGAGGATGATAGAGGCGGATGAAAAGTGAGGATATTTGTATTTGCAATGATTTTATTTGTGTCTTGCACGACACCTGAGTCAGTTGCACAAGCGAGGGATAGTGAAATGGAGATACAGGAATTGGTAATACAGCCCAAAATCATCAGCAGTACGCAAGCGATGGAGATGATGGTTGGAGATGTTATTATATTGGACGTGAGAACGCCAGAGGAGTTTGCGGGAGGGCATATAGAAAATGCCGTTTCTGTCCCGCTCGACACGATACAGGCGGGATTAGATTTTCTAGTTCCCGCCATTATTCCCTCCAAAGAGCATACGATTTTAATCTATTGTCATTCGGGTGTACGCAGTAATACTGCCGCTAATATTTTCGCAAACGCTGGTTTTATGTCCGTGTACGATTTCGGCGGGATAATTGACTGGGAGGGTGATATTTTAAATTAACAAACTCCCACATTCTCGCACAGGACGTTCCTATACGAGGGGGAGTATGCTACGCCTTGCATTTTTGGTATTATTGCAAACAAGTTGAAAATTTAAAAAGTGCGGGGCTGGGGGCACGCCCCTAGCGGCCAGACGGTCTGGTGCCAGGTGTGGGGCAGAGCCCCACGGTTTTAAAATTATCTGTTGATTCTGAAGCCTGTGTCTAGTCTGCCAGGTATGTCTATTTCGTGTCCGAGTGTGTGAGCCGCCTCGAGAACCCAGTTTGGATTGCGTAAGATGGCACGACCCACCGCTACCAAATCCGCCTCTTCGTTGCCGATTATGGCATTGGCAAGATTCGGCTCGTTCAAACGCCCCACCGCTATAACTGGTATTCCCAAACTCTCCTTTATTTTTCGAGCTAAAGGAAGTTGATAGGCTGCGTGTATTCCAGGCCTGCCATCACTGCCTATAGCTCCTTCGCCGCCTGACGTTATGTGGAGTATGTCCGTACCAGCCTCTGTGTAAGCTCTTGCAATATCAATAGCATAGTCGATTGTGTAACCTTTCTCCACATATTCCATTGCCGATATGCGTGTAATTAAAGGCATTTCAGGCGGAATTACTTGTTTTATCGCAGTTATTACCTCTTTGCCGAATAATGTTAAATCTTTGCCGTATTCATCATCTCGCATATTTGTCAGCGGCGAGTGGAATTGATGTATGAGATAACCGTGTGCAGCGTGTAGTTCAATGGTGTCAACCCCTGCAGCTACTGCTCTTTCACAGGCTTTTTGAAATTGCAGCACTGTGTCCTTTATTTCTGCGGCAGTCAAAGCACGAGGCGTTTTGAAATCTGTGTTAAAAGGGATAGGCGATGGGGCTACGAGGTCTTTTGCGTTCTGTGCCTTGCGTCCGGCATGACCAATTTGTATACCGACCTTTGCCCCATATTTATGACATTCGTCAACAATACGTTTTAGCGGTGCTATTTGTGCATCATCCCATAGCCCCATACATTTGTCGGTAATACGACCATCGGGATGAATATTTGTCATCTCCACAATAATCAAGCCTACGCCACCGATAGCACGGCTCACATAATGCACAAAATGCCAATCTGTTGGGATTCCGTCGTTTTTATCTATAGCAAAATTACACATGGGGGGCAACACAACACGATTTTTCAGCGATAAACCTTTCGTTACAAATGGTGAAAATAGATTTTTCATAATTTAGCGTTCCTTTCAAAATTCCTCGAACCAACCTCAAAAAGCCTCTCACGTAAACAACCGCTTAAAAGTCCGTGTGCTATTATAAAAGCCATCTTGCCGACTTACCTCGCCTTTTATCGCCTCTGCGATCCCCTCTAAATATTTTATAAAAGCCTCTATCGTGTCTTCCAGCTCTTTATCATGCAGATGCGTCATGGAAGAAATCGAGACCTGCGACTTTACCAAAAATTCAGGTGTTTTCTCCCCCGACATCACAAATTTCAATTCCAACGGTGTATTCACATCTTTAGTCAATTCCGCCGCTATTGCACTCAAATCATCATTCGTTACCGCATCTTGTGCATTTTTTATTTTAGAAACAAAATCATAAACCATATCTCGTTCCCTCAACCTCCAAAACCATGGGGCTTTTCATCTTATAAAACCGTGGGGCTCTGCCCCACACCCCGCTGGGGGCGTGCCCCCAGACCCGCTCGTTTGTAATATTTTCGTTTATCACCTTGCGATTCTGTTGTTTTGTCATCCTGCCACCTTGCTGTTTTGCAATTTCTTAATAATTTTTTATAATTTTCAACATCCCCTGTTTCAAATTATACAAATGCTTAGACAAATCGACAGGGAATAATTGCGGCTTATTCAGCCGCTTGTGCTCGTCCCACAAAGTCGCTATCTCCGATAGATAATATTTGCGTATCTGCATAACGTCCCGCACTGGCTGTACAGCTCGTCCGCCCACGAATAACGGTTCTAACAACTCTCTCGTGTAAAACTCGCCGCTCTTTAATGTCATGCTCTTCCATGTTGCCAAAGGGTCGAATAATGTTATATCTTTACCTTCGTCTATCGGCTTCTCGTCTGCCAACATTACTAAATCCGCTTTCGCCTTGCCTGTCTCCTTGTCGTAAAATCGAAACAGTCGCTTTTCGCCTGGATTCGTCAGCTTCGCTAAATTATCCGATACCTTTAGCCTCGGACTCCAATTTCCACGGGGGTCGGTCTCCGCCGTCAGCTTATATACCCCGCCAAATGACGGATAATCCCCAGATGTTATCAAATGCGTCCCCACGCCCCAGGCGTTAATCTTTGCACCCTGAGCCTTCAAATCCGCTATCAAATACTCGTCCAAATCCCCAGAGGCACTTATCATCGCCGTATGAAATCCAGCCGCATCTAACATCGTCCGCGCCTCTTTGGTCAAATACGCCAAATCTCCGCTGTCTAGCCTAATACCATACCGCTGAAATTCCACGCCGTTATCCCGCATTAGCTCGAACGTCCGTATCGCATTCGGTACGCCCGACCGCAATGTGTCGTACGTATCCACCAACAACGTGCAATCGTGCGGGTACAAATCGGAATATTTTACAAAGGCATCAAACTCGCTCTCGTGGCTCATTACCCAGCTGTGGGCGTGTGTGCCGCGCACGGGAACGCCAAACATACGCCCCGCCAGAACATTACTCGTGCCATGACAACCGCCGATAATCGCCGCCCGTGCACCGTACAAGCCCGCATCTGGCCCCTGTGCCCGCCTTAGCCCGAACTCCAAAACCACATCATTGCCCGCCGCATAACACACACGCGACGCTTTGGTCGCTATCAGACTCTGATGGTTGATTATGTTCAACAACGCCGTTTCCACGAGTTGTGCCTGAATTATCGGGGCTTTTACCTTGATGAGCGGTTCCCCAGGGAACACGACCGTCCCCTCGGGAATCGCCCAAATATCGCCCGTGAACGTGAAATTTTTCAAGTAATCCACAAACGCCTGCGAAAACATACCCATTTCACGCAAATAATGTGCATCGTCGTCCGTGAAATGCAACTGTTCAATATACTCGACCACCTGCTGAACGCCCGCAATTATCGCATATCCGCTCTGTGTCGGGTTCTTGCGGTAGAACATATCGAAGACGGCGTGCTGTTGCAACCGCCCTTTCCGTTCTGCCTCAAAATACGCCTGCATCATTGTCAACTCGTAGAAATCCGTCAATAATGTCAAATTTGATCTTGCCATCTAGAACACCATCCCAAAATCCGCACCGCCAAATGGATCTGCCACTTCTTCTTTATTCTTTGCCCGCTCCAAAACGCCGTATGGGAAACAATCTCGCACCTCATCGCCCGTCATTTTTTCTTTTTCCAATAGCGTTTTTGAAATTTTATGCAACACCTCGATATGCTCCGTCAAAATCTGTAACGCCTCGTTGTACGCATCTTCCACAAGCCTTTTAATCTCGTTGTCAATCATGGATGCAACCTGCTCGCCATAGTTCCTCTGATGTGCGAAATCACGCCCCAAAAAGACTTCCTCGTTATCGTTCCCCAGCTGAATCGGTCCAACAACCTCGCTCATGCCGTACTTGACAACCATGTTCCGAGCAATCGCCGTAGCTCTTTCAATATCATTGCTCGCACCTGTTGTGATGTCTTTGATAACAATCGCCTCAGCCGCACGTCCGCCTAACAACGCTATTATATCCTGTTCCATCTTCTTTTTAGTCGTATATTGCCTGTCCTCTTTCGGCAACGGCATCGTGTAGCCGCCCGCCATTCCCGTGGGAATAATCGAGACAATATGGGTCAAATCCAATTCCGACAGCACCTCGAACATAATCGCATGACCTGCCTCGTGGTACGCCGTAATTTTTTGCTCTTTCTTCGAAATCACACGGCTCTTTTTCTCTGTGCCAATCCCGACCTTAACGAACGAACGCCTGATATGGTCGTCCTCAATCGCCTTTTTATTCTCTCTCGCCGCCAACAACGCCGACTCATTCAGCAGATTCTCCAAATCCGCTGGCGTAAAGCCCGCCGTCGTCTGTGCAACCTGCTTAAAGTCCACGTCTTTCGCCAGCTGTTTGCCCGCCGCATGAACCTGCAACACCGCCTCACGACCCTTGACATCGGGGCGATTTATCACAACCCGCCTATCGAAACGTCCAGGTCTAAGCAAAGCTGGGTCTAAAATATCAGGCCGATTCGTTGCCGCAATAATGATAACGCCCTCGGTCGTGCTGAATCCGTCCATTTCGACCAGCAGCTGATTCAGTGTCTGCTCTCTTTCATCATGGCCGCCGCCCAGTCCTGCACCACGCCGCCGCCCGACCGCATCAATCTCATCAATAAATACGATACTCGCAGGATTTTTCTTCGCCTGTTCAAACAGATCCCGAACCCGACTAGCACCGACACCAACGAACATTTCCACAAAGTCCGAACCCGAGATGCTATAAAACGGCACGTCTGCCTCGCCCGCCACCGCTTTAGCGATATGCGTTTTTCCCGTTCCAGGCGGTCCAACAAGCAGCACGCCCCTCGGAATCCTAGCACCAATATCGATATATTTCTTCGGATTTTTCAAGAAGTCCACGACTTCCGTCAATTCCGCTTTTTCCTCTTCCAGACCCGCCACTTTCGCAAAGGTAATTTTATTTTTCGGGTCATTGGTAGTCCTCGCCTTGCTTTTCCCGAACGACATCATCCGATTGCCGCCGCCAGCTCCTTGCATTTGTCTCATAATGAAGACCAGCATAAACACGGTAATTCCCAAGAAGAGCATGGTAGGTAGAAATTGCACCCACCAACTCGTACTCGGCGTGGGATTCACGTCAAAATTCAACGCATCTTCCGACAGATGTTGATGAGCAAAAGTCATAAACGCATCAACGCTAGGGATATTAATCGATCGCATCGGCCCGCCTTCAAAGAACAGGTTGGCCCGAGCCGCATTCCCCACGTCCGTTTCTCGAACGACTTCAACTCTATACACGACTCCTGCAATAATATCCCGAACCATATCCGAGTAGCTATAAGGTTCCATGGTTTGCACGGGCGGCGTAAGCATCCGCACTGCCGACAGCACAAAGACGATAGTAAAAAATATCAAAAGATACAAGCTTATATTCTTAGCATGCTTATTCAAAAAACATTCCCCTCTCTTTAACCCAAAACCGTGGGGGCCAGCCCCCACACCCCCGCAAGGGACATCTCGACAGTTCACTGGACTATCTCGTCCCTTGACCCGCCTCTTTTTGTTTTATTTTTTATATGCGTTTTGCGAGGTTTTGCGGTTGTTTGTCTTGCTTATATTACAAAAAATTAACCCAACGCCCCCACCCAAAAATCACTAAACGCTCGCCCAAAACCAGTAAAAAAGTGCGGGTCAAGGAGCGCACTCCTTGCGGGGTCTGGGGGGCTGGCCCCAGCGGGGGTCTGGGGGGCTGACCCCCAGTGGGGTGTGGGGCAAAGCCCCACGGTCTTAGTCTTCTATGTTTAGTACGCCTATGTAGGGTAGATTGCGGTAGCGTTGAGCGTAGTCTAAGCCGTAGCCTACGACGAATTGGTCGGGGATCGTGAAACCTATGTAGTCGGCAGTTGCATCCTGAATTATTCGTCGGTCAGGCTTGTCAAGTAAGGAACAGATTTTTAAGGAAAGCGGATTCTTGGCTAGAAGATGGCGTTTTAAGAATGAGATCGTGTAGCCCGTGTCAAGTATGTCCTCCACTAGGATTAAATGCTTGCCCACGGGATCGGTTTCAATTTCTTTTGTGAGTTGTACTCGACCAGTTGAGGAAGTCCCCTCGCCGTAGCTGGACGTGCCGATAAAGTCGAAACCTACGATTGTGTCCATATCTCGAGCCAAATCCGCCATGAAAATCAACGCACCCTTTAAAGCACATACTAGCGTTATCGGCTCACGTTTGTAGTCGTGCATTATTTCATGAGCAAGCTCACGCACCCGTTCACGTATCGCATCCTGGGAAATTAGCATACTTACGGTTTCTTTCATTAATTACCTCTCATTCATGGCTTAGTTCAATTTCCAAAACTTGACAATTCGGGACGGGCAAAAATGCACTGTTTGTACGGTTGTAGCCCGCCACGCCGCCGAGGTCGCCCAAAATCCACAAAATATCGTTGCCCACTGCGAAAAGCGGGATTTCATCTCGTAACTCGGCTGGTATTTTCCTATCTATAAACTCATCTTTGAGCCTTTTACTGCCCACATTCGCCAAAGTAAACCTATCGCCAGCAGTCCTAAATCTAATTCTCAACCCACCTCTTATTTTATCATAATTAAACCGTTTTGTGTATAGGTCTGTGGAAATACTTTTTTCGGGCGGCAGGTAATTTAGCACTCTATTTTGTGCATATCTGCCAAATTTAGGCACAAAAATTCGGGAATGTATAGGCAATTCCACGGAAAATTTTTCAGGCGGGGGCGTTTTCGTCATTTTTTCGGGATTTATTACCAAAAATTCGTATTCTTTTCTCACGCTTATCCCGTGGGGCAGGTGGAGTTTTTTCCCCGTCCTTGCGGAAAGGAGATCGATTATTGCCGATATGTGGCGTTGGGAAATGTCCCGCAACCCCGTGAGTGCGGCGAATGTAAGACGTAGTGTACGTTTCTGTATGGTCGGCGGCTCAGCGAGCAGCGTGGGAATATGGAGTCGATTGCCCGATAAAATGCGTGTTAATGCCGTTTTTGCAAGCGAATCTAGAAATTCCTCGTCCTCGTTGAAAAGAGAGATGTTTTTGTGTAGCTGTCGTGCGATTTTCGGGTTTAGGGTCTGTAATTTCGGCATAATGTCCAATCGGACACGATTTCTGTAAAAATTTTTGTTAAAATTGCTCAAATCGGTACGAAAATCCAGGTTGTGGGCGGCTAGAAATTGCTCAATTTGCAGTCGTTCCACTTCGATTAACGGTCGCACTATGGAGATGGTCTCATGCGGGCGGACGGGCGGAATACCGCAGAGTCCCGCTAATCCCGTGCCACGAGCAAGGCGTAAAATAAGGGTTTCGGCGTTATCGTCCATGGTATGCCCTAGGGCGATTTTGCTTGCTTCAATCCGTTCTGCAACCTGAAATAGGGCATTGTAACGGGCATTTCTAGCGGCATTTTCAACGGACTCGCCTCTAGTTACCTGCACCGAGAGGTAATGGAACGGCAAATTTAGCAACTTACACAAATTTTTTACGAAATCCGCATCATTTTCGGCATCTTTGCCCCTCAAATTGTGGTTCACATGGCAAACGTGCAGCGTAATCCCGAAAAAATCCCTCAAATTCAGCAATGAGTGTAGCATAAAGACGGAATCCGCCCCGCCCGACACGCCGACGAGCACTATGTCCTTCGCCTTAAACATTTCATATTTTGTAGCCGTTCGGCGAATTTTTTCCAGCACAGTGTCCATTATTCCGTACTAGCGACAGCAAAGGCGGTGGCGTAGCTTTTGCAATGCGAGATACTCACATCGACCCTCACAACGCCCGCTTTTCGGGCGATTTCCGCCGCTCCGCCATGCAGCACGACCTCAGGTTTCCCCGCCGCATCATGGACAATTTCCAAAGCTGACGGACGAAAGCCAACAAAGCCTGTACCAAGGGCTTTAGCAACCGCTTCTTTCGCAGCAAACAGCCCTGCCATAACTTCCAGCGGTCGTCCTTGCACAACATTTCGCTCTCTTTCACTAAAGCAGCGTTCCAAAAAACGCCCTCCCAGCGGCTCGCCACCTCTCTGAAAACGCTCTATTTCAACAATATCCGTCCCAACCCCATAAATCAAAATACCCCTCCTTAAAACCGTGGGGCTGCCGCCCCACACCCCGCTAAAACCGTGGGGGCCAGCCCCCACACCCCCGCAAGGGGCGCGCCCCTTGACCCGCTCCTTTTTTTAATTTTTTTATATATAGATTGGCATTTTTTTGTGATTGTTGTGTACACGGAGGAGTCGGCGAAAGGTTCTCGGTTTTTTAGGTGTTGTGTAGGGTGGTTGATAGGCGGTCTAGGGTGATTTTTATGGTGGGGATGGAGATGAGGATTAGGGAGAAGATTAGCTCTGGTACGATGTATGTGGAGTTGTAGAGTAGGGAGTAGAGAGCAACGGGTTGACCCTCGGGTGCGAAATGACCCCAGAAGATTATGCCTGCTAGGAAGACGGAGAGGAAACGTGCTAGAACGCCGAGTGTGTAGCCGATGTGGAGAGCATATTTACCAAATTTATCGGATTTGAAAAATCCAGAGATGCCCAGCGCACCATAAGCTATTGGGTAATCGAGCAAGTATTGGATTGGGTGCACAAACCATACGCCTGTTATTGTGTCGAGTAATCCGACCGTGATGCCAACTAGAATACCGTATAAAGGACCTAGCCAGTAGCCCGCAAGGGCTATGACGAGCATGGAGCCGAGGGTGGTAGAACCGCCCTGCGGTAGCCCGCCGATTGTGATTTGGTTAAGGACAAACGCCATTGCCGCACAGATTGCCCCGACCGTTAATAGTTTTGTTTTCGACATAAATACCTCCTTTTGTAATGTCAAAATGCTACAAACTTGCAGGAGGTGCTTATGCACGGATTGCTTTCCTTCGCCAATATTACTTGGATCAGGTTCAAAGGGTGTATCTCAGCCTGTCGGGTCGATATTCCGCCCGTGCAAGCACCCCTAGCAAGTTTTCTTACTTCATTATTATAGCACGGGGGGAAAATTTTTGCAAGCATTTTATTTGTCAAAATTTTTCAAAAAAATTTGCTATGTGAAATCTTCCATCAGCTAAAGCTAGTTGAACGTATGCAATCCTCACAATCTCCCTCAAAAAACTTGCAATCCCCAAAAAAACAGGCTATAATTATGAACATAACCAAGGCAAGCACCATTCAGAAAAGAGGGTATTATGATAATCGGAGATGTAAAGAAAATCGACCTTAGCACGTCGATATTTGAGTTGATAATAACAGGCGGCAATTTGTACGTGGACAAAACTCGTATGATAGAGAATTTTTTGAATGACAGCAGTCGAGTCCACTTGGTAACACGCCATAGGCGGCTTGGTAAAAGCCTTAATATGAGTATGTTGCGGCATTTCCTCACGGATAGGGCGGATTTTCGGCATTTGTTCAAAGGACTGTACATTGAAAATAGCCCTGTTTGGGAGCTTGCAAACTCCGCACCTGCGTTTCATTTTGATTTTCGGCTGCTTAATCCGAAAACGTACAAGAAAACCCTGTACTTTAGGATTGTTCAGCATATCAAGGATTATTGCGGCGACAATATCCCTGAAATGGCTTTGGAATACATTTCCAACAAGGATTTTGAGGACACAGACGGCTTGCTGCACCTGACGGAATCCGTCCACCGAGCCACAGGCAAGCGTTCGTACATTCTCATTGACGAATACGACAAAATTCTCATGGACAACCACAACTCCCCACAATACGAGGAAATACGTAACTTTCTGACGTTGTTCTTCTCGGCTGGGATAAAAGGGAATGAATTTTTGGAAAAGGCATTGCTTACAGGTGTTATGCGTATTTCAAAAGAGAGCCTGTTTAGCGGATTAAACAATATCGAGGTATTTGACGTATTTGACGACAACCTCTACACGGACGATTACGGTTTTACCGAGGCGGAAATTGACGAGTTGCAAGCGTTGGCGGACTTCGACAAGGCGGAATTAAAAGCCTGGTACAACGGCATTTTGGTCAACGGACACGCCATTTACAATACGTATTCTGTCGCCACTTTTCTAAAAAGGGGCAGCTACGACTGCCATTGGACAAGAAGCGGAGTAATGGACATAATCGCCGAACTGCTCAACGTGGAACGCATGGAAACACTCGCACGGCTACTGGACGGCGAGCGGATTTTACAAACGGTTGACAAACGCATTTCACTAAAAGGACTTTCGCCTGAATACACGCTTGACAGGGATTTTTACTCATTGCTGGTACAGGCTGGCTATTTGGCTGTGGAAACCGAATCGGCAGAAAGTCCCGAAAATGCATTTGTTGCCCTTACCATTCCAAACAAGGAGCTTATGCTTGCGTGGAAGGATTTTATCCTAAAATATGCTTTCAAAGAGCCAACGCCAATCTTGAATATTTTCCGCAACAGCCACAACGCCGAAAAATTCGCCGAGGACTTGCAGGATATTTTGGACAATCGAATGTCCTACCACGATTTCCTAAAACCGAGGGACGAACCCACAAAAAAGGCATTAGAACGCACTTATCAGCAGTTTATGTTGATTTTGCTGTGTGCCTATGGCGATTCCAAAAAATGTTATCCCACGTCCAATCGAGAAAGCGGCGATGGGCGGTATGACGTTTTCATTGAACGCAAGGAGGCTTATTATATTTTTGAGTTAAAATCGTCGGAAAAAGCGGAGGATTTAGCGGACGATGCGGCGGCGGCATTGCGGCAGATTAACGAAAAGCGCTACGGCGTGGAATTGGACGAAAATAAGCGGCTTGTTCGGATTGGGCTGGCATTTTTTGGGAAACAATGTGCGGTGGTTTGTGAGGTGTAATTGCAGGGGCGAAAAATTTTTCAAAAAAATTTTTCAAAAAAATTTGCACAGCTGCAAAAAATGTGGTACAATATTTTTGTTGGCAATTTTTGGCGGTTTTTGGTGGTTTTTGGTGGGTTCAATCACACCAAAATTCCATTTGACGGCAAAGGCAGTCAATATGGCGTTCGGCGGTGGCTTTTATCCTGTCGGATACGCAAAAAATTTGCAAAAAAATCACGAAAGGGGTTGACAAATTTGCCAGACTGTGTTATAATTAGCAGAGCAGAGCAGAGCAGAGCAGAGCAGAGCAGAGCAGAGCAGAGCAGAGCAGAGCAGAGCAGAGCAGAGCAGAGCAGAGCAGA